>JAITHM010000002.1 GCA_031279965.1 Spirochaetaceae bacterium | reverse complement strand
ACGACCATCTTGATCCTTATTCAATCAAACATCTCATTAAAAAAAATGCCGTATTCATCGTACCGCTCGAATTAAAAAAATTCTTGCTTGATTATGGCGCACAGGAGGTTCATGAGCTTGACTGGTGGCAGGCTGTAACGGTGGGAAACGTCCGCTATACACTGCTTCCTGCACAGCATTGGTCACGGCGGCTCTGGCAGGCGCGCAACACAACTCTTTGGGGAAGCTACCTTATTGAAGCTTCCAAAACTTTTTATTTTTCTGGCGATACCGGATATTTTCGCGGTTTTGAAGAATATGGACGCCGTTACGCCATCGATTATGCACTACTTGGAGCAGGCGCATACGAACCACGCTGGTTTATGCATTATTCGCATATGAATATTGCTGAATTTTTCCGTGCGACAGACGATCTCAAAGCAAAAACTGCCATTCCTATGCACTTTGGCACTATCAGCCTCAGTGACGAACCGTTGGTTTATCCTCTTTATGAAATTGATCAGTTTTTAAAAACGCACCCTCAGTATACATCACAGATAAAACCGCTTCGTGTTGGCGAATATATTCGTCTGTAATTCAAGTGTTACAGTCAAGGAGTCTCTGTTCAGTCTGGGGCATAGGCAGCGTGATAATAAAAGAGGTTCCTTTTCCAGGCTCGGAACGGACGGTAATTTCGCCGCGGTGTTCACGAATAATCTTAAAAACCAGCGTAAGCCCAAGTCCTGTGCCGGTCTCTTTGGTCGTCCAGTAAGGTTCAAAAATTTTTGACAGATGCTTTTTGCTGATTCCTGAACCTGTATCAGCTATCGTGATGATAACATCAGCATCATTATGCTCAGTTTTTATACTGAGTGTTCCGCCGTCTTTTTTTTCGCGCATTGCTTCAATAGCATTCTTGATAAGATTAAGCAAGGCTTCTTTTATATAGCGTTCATCAAACTGGAAATGCGGCAGCTTATCAGATAAATCAAGAACACATGCAATATGACGCTGCTCCAGCTCAGGACCAATAAATTTGACAATGCCATATATAAGCTCATTCATATTGCCCTTACGTAATGTAAGATCCATCGGACGAACCGCAAAAAGAAAATCAACAACAATATGATTAAGCCGCTCAATTTCTTCACTTACAATATCAAGGTGATTGGTAAGTTTGTCAAAAGGAAGCATGGCAGCAATTGCCATATTTTCCTGCCGTATCTTTTCAAAGGTCTTTGAAACAAGCTGAATATGTATTGAAATTGAAGCAAGCGGATTTTTTATTTCGTGCGCAACGCCGGCGGCAAGCGTGGTAAGACTTGCCAGTGTCTCTATGCGATGGAGCTTTGCTTCACGTGCTCGTTTTTTTGTTATGTCTTCAACAAGAATTACTGTTCCTGTTACCTGATACAATTTAACCAACGGCAGTACATCAAAACTTAAAAGACGGCGGGTGCTGCTCCGTGTTTCAATTTCAAATTCACGGCCTTCAATTCTGTCTCCACTGCGAAGCGCTGTTTTAAGAAATTCGGCAACGCCGTCATCATGTGTCACAAGCCATACAGGATCAGAACCATGCTCGTAAGCGCGCACACGCAGAATACGCCTGGCAAACTGATTGGTAAGCAGTAGTTTATGCGCACTATCACAGACCAGTATCCCAATGTTAATTGAATTAAGCACTGTTTCAAGCCGGTCTATTTCCTCAATGGTATACGCAAAAATATCACGCGCTTGCTCGTGGGTAATTTTATCGAATTTACGCAGGGTTTGCAGAATAAAAGGATTCATTCGCGCCCCGTAAAAAGCCACGAAAGAATTGCCCCCCGGTCAAGCGCGCTTCTTGTGCAAAACGCATCAGGGTCGGCATTTTCCGTCGACACGCGGATTTCCCAGTGAAGATGCGGTCCTGTTGAAAGTCCTGTTGAACCAGAATAGCCTATAAGATCTCCTTTTTTGACAAGAGCCCCTTCCGCAACAGCAATTTTGTCAAGATGATAGTATAACGAATAAATGCCTGGGAGATGTTCCAACACAATTGAATTCCCTGTTACAATGCGGGGTGAAGCAAGGGCAACCTTACCCGCTGCACAGGCATGAACCGGTGTTCCCCGCGGCACAGCGTAGTCAATACCAGCATGAACTGATGTATCAGTCTTTCCGGTAGAATATTTATAAACACGCCGGTCGCCAAAAAAACTTGATCGCCGTGTATTTGCAGGAACCGGTGTAGTAAAAACGCCTTGTGCCCAGACTTCACTTCCCGTTGTTGAAAGTATCGCCCACAGACGCTGAGATTCAGCAGTCTTCCGGGGATCAGGCACCGTACGAATATTCGTATTACCTTCATCAAGCGGAATCGTTTCCGCGGTAAAATCCCGTTTTTTTATGATAAATGGAATCATTCCCTGTTCAACGCCGTCTTCTTCAAAAGCAATATACGCGGATCCGCCGGCACTCGTTGATGGCGGTGCAAGAAAAGCTGCCTCTATTGTATGTCCGGCTTCGTCAAGTTCATATCGGAAAAACGCCGCACCGGCAAGTTTTTTCCCTGCTGCATTATAAAGATTTGCCCGGCGCACCCGATTGGGCCGGTTTTCACCCCCCACATACACAATAGTTGTATACTCTCCGGGCGTGACAGCAGAAGGGAACGCCGCCCAGCAAGGAAGCGACAGTGTCTGCCAAACATCTTTTTTCAGCGGGACAGCGCTGACACTTCGTTCTGTTCTCCCGGCACCCTCACCGCGAGAAAACGAATAGCATGCAAGAAGCATGCACGTGATGCCTATATAAATAATTTTATGCGGCATATACTGATCTTTCATACAACAGTTCTACCTGTTTCGTCATGGTTATACGGCAAAACTCAGCTGCCTGTTTTTTCAATATCGGCAATAACCATTTGTGGTGTTTCCATGCCGTTAAAAAAATTTCTGCGAACCGAAAAAACAGCGCTTATCGCATCACCTATTTTAAATTCTTCACTTACCCTGTCCGCGCCGCCCCAGTACAGTGCGGGCCATTTGTATTTGCCGGTATCCAGCATAAATTTTACATGCTTTGATTCAACTTTACCAACATAACTAATATCAGCAATAAGCAGCCTGTGGGCAATAAAATAAATATCACGATGTCCTTTGCCAAACGGCTCCAATGTATCAATAACTTTAAGTATTTCCGGCGTTAGATATTGAAGGGGAAGTTCTGCATCAACTTCAATTATATCATTTTCCTCAACAAGCTCAATTGTCGAAGAAAACGATTCAAGACGCTCAAGAAATTCAGGAACTTTATCAAGCGCAAGACTGAAGCCTGCCGCATAATCATGTCCGCCTGAATCAATAAAAAGATCTTTTCCCATATCAAGTATGCCCTGTAAATCATAGCCGCGCATTGAACGCATTGATCCTGTTGCAATATCTTCGTTATATGCAAGTATAAGCGCGGGTAAATGATATTTATTGGTAAGGCGGTTGGCCATAACTCCGGTAACTCCCCGCTTAATATCATTGCCATCGGCAAAAACAAGTTTCCCCGCAAAACGCCCGCTGTTTTCTTCGGCACGTTTCAAAACTTTTTCATCCCATGTCGAGTCGGCAAGCCTGCGCCGCTGTTCATTAAGTTCAATGATTTTAGTTACCAGTTTTTCGCGTTCAACACGATCTTGTGTTAAAAGAAGTTTTACCGGTATATCAGGTTCGCCCAAACGTCCCGCTGCGTTAATTACCGGCGTAAGCTGCCATGATATATCGACGGATGAAAGATTACGCGAAGTAAGATTTTGTTTATAAAGAAGATCAGAAATTCCAGGCCGTGCTTTTGCAAGCAGCGCGGCAATACCGCTTCGTACAATAATGCGGTTTTCATCTTGTAATGGCATAAGATCAGCAATAGTACCGATTGCGGCAAGCTGAATATCATCATCATCGTCATTGATATGATGCTGTTCTTTTTTTTGCACAAACGACACAAAAAGATTAAACAGCACATCTATTTCACGCAATGGCTGTGATGTATAATGCGCTATACGTGATACTTCTTTTAAGCGCAGAAGGCTTTTTCCTGTAGTCTGCGGCAGCATTTGCGCAATGATCTCCGCACAGTCAAACATGCCAAATTCAACGCCGCGTCCAAAAATCTTTTCCAAGAAATTTTTCTGCCGTGCCGCATCGTATACAAAAATCTGCTGTCCTTCCAAAAAAGCAGGCAGGCGAGTTGATGAAACACTAACAGTTCCCGGTACAATAACTTCAGTAAGCCGGTCAATTACGGTAAGATTGCGCGTTTTAAGTATATCAATTACCCAAGTATCATCAGAAGCCGGTTCAACATTCATAAAGCAAATTGAATGCCCATAAAAACTGCTCTTTAGCGCAAATCGAAGCGCCGAAACAAGCTTATATGCGACGCCGCATCCGGCAAGTTCCTGAAACGGATACTCAACTCCTCCCTCAGTTTTAACTTTGGGATTTACAATCGTATAGGCATCGGGAAGTATTTCATGGGGGCGATGATGGTCAGTAACAATAACATCAATATTAAGCTCGTTTGCCCGTTTAATCTCATTAAAATTTGAGATGCCGCAGTCGACCGTGATAATCAGCGTTCCTGAATCGCGGGCAAATTCTTCTACAGCATCCATTGCAAGTCCATAAGGCTCGTCTCCCTGCGGGAGCTTCCAGCGAACATCAACATTATTCCGCTGCAAAAAACCTGCCAAAAGCGCAATACTGGTAATGCCGTCTGTGTCACGGTCGCCAAATACCAGAACACGCTCCCCTTCCTCTTTTGCCGCAAGAATACGCTCAACAGCGTCTTCCATTCCCGGCAGCACAAACGGACTGCGCATATAACGCCGGTCACTTTCCAGAAAATAGAGAAGCGCCTCAGGCGTTGTAATGCCCCTGCGAATTAAAATTGATGCTGTAATTAAATCACAACCATAACGCGCCGAAATCTCTTTGACTAATTCTGCCGGCGCATCTTTCTTATTCCACTTCAAATGTAACCCTCGCTTCTATTCTATACTCAATAACAGGTTGACGGGAAGTGGGTTGTTTTATAGAGTAGCTTTATGAAGAAGATTCGGGTAGGCATCCTGTGCGGCGGAGTTTCAGCAGAACATGAAGTTTCACTGCAATCGGCAAAAAACGTAGTTGACGCTCTTGACAGAGAAAAATTTGAACCTGAGCTTATCGGCATTGATAAAAATGGCCGGTGGCTGCTTCAAAATCCTGAAAATTTCCTTGCTGTCAATAATGGACAGGCAGAAATCAAACTGAACAGCGCGGGAACGCAATTAGCTTTCGCCCCCAATTCCCGTTCATTGATTCTATGCCGCGAGGGTGAAATTCCACAACCTCTAAAAATTGATATTGTTTTTCCGATACTGCACGGCCCCTTTGGCGAAGATGGCACCGTGCAGGGGCTTTTAAAACTGATGAATATTCCTTTTGTAGGATCAGGTATTCTTGGTTCTGCCGCAGGGATGGACAAAGATATTATGAAGCGTATTTTACGGGATGGCGGTGTGCCTGTTGGGGCGTTTTGGGCGTTCAATGCTTACGAAAAAGCCCCTTCTTATGAAGAAGCTGCCGCCCGTCTCGGGACGCCGCTCTGGGTTAAACCGGCAAATATGGGATCATCTATTGGAGTATCAAAAGTTCACGCAAAAAACGAGTGGGACAAAGCACTTGCTCTGGCATTTCAGTATGACGCTAAAATTATTTTAGAAGAGCATATTGAAGGGCGTGAGATTGAATGCGCCATTCTTGATGGAGATACGCCACTTGCATCGGTTCCTGGCGAAATCAAATCAACCCATGAATTCTATTCGTACGACGCGAAATATCTTGATGCAAACGGCGCCGTGCTTGATATACCTGCTCGACTTGACAAGGATCTGACAGCACACATTCAAAGCCTTGCTCTTAAAACGTTTCAGCTTCTTCTCTGCGAAGGACTTTCCCGCGTGGACTTCTTTGTTACCGCAGACAATAAGATTTTGGTCAACGAAATTAATACCATGCCCGGGTTTACCAAAATCAGCATGTATCCCAAGCTGCTGGACGCAAGCGGCATACATTACACGGAACTTATCACCCGCCTTATTGAAACAGCCTTATCCCGCGCCGGCGCTTGCAGCAGAACTGCCAGCCTGCCGCTCAGCATGACTTGACGAAAAAAATCAAGCCATATTAAAATAAGGCAACTTTCAAAGAAGAGGTTTTTTATGGCAGTTCCAAGATCAAAAACGTCTAAGGCACGGACAAGCCGCAGACAGCATATTAATATGAAGTTGACTGCGCCGAAGATGATTGAATGTTCAAGCTGTGGTAATAAAATTTTGTTACACAGAGTATGTCCAAAATGCGGATTTTACCACGGCAAACAAGTTATTACCCCAAAATAACTTAAAATACTATTCTAAGGAGACAAAATATGGATGAATTGTTTGAAAAAATGAAAAAACTCATTGCGAGCAGCCTGGAAATTGATGCGGATAAAATCACGCTTGACGCATCGTTTCGTCAGGATTTAGGCGCTGACAGTCTGGATACTTACGAGCTTGTGTATGCTATTGAAGAAGAAACAGGCGTCAAAATTCCCGATACTGAAGCTTCCCAGTTTGAGACTGTTCGTGACGCTTACGATTACATTAAATCTCAGCAGAAATAACTGGCGTTCTTTAAGTACGCATGAAGGATCTCGATCTTCCAGAAATTGACGGCGCACGGAAAAGTGAACTTACCGCATTCCAGAAGGCATGCGGTATCAAATTTAGAAACAGCCGTTTATTACATTTGGCGTTTATTCATCGTTCTATTTCAAATGAAATAGGGGTATCTTCACGTAATAAACAGAACAATGAGCGGCTTGAATTTCTGGGAGATGCGGTACTTGGAGCGGTTACGGCAACCCTTCTCTACCAGGATCAGCCGGGGCGCACCGAAGGAGAACTTGCCAAAATAAAGTCAATAGTCGTGTCTTCGGAGACTCTATCGGGAATTGCCCGCGAACTTCAGATTGACACACTGTTAATCCTGGGGCATGGCGAAGAACTGTCCGGTGGGAGGACCAAAAAAGCCTTACTTGCTGATGCCCTTGAGGCGCTTTTTGGCGCTCTTTACCTTGATGCTGGCTATAATGCCGCTTTTGAATTTATTAAACGCTGCATTGCGCCTGAAATCGAACGAGTCCAAGAAAAACGAGGGTTTCAGGACTATAAATCACTTTTTCAGGAAGAATGCCAGCGGTGCTTTCATGTTTATCCCAAATACCGTTTAATAAAACGGAGCGGTCCCGAACATGAACGTTATTTTTGGAGTGAAGTTACTGTTGCCGGCAAAGTTTTCGGCCCTGGTATGGGCAAGAACAAGAAAGCTGCCGAGCAGGAGGCGGCTAAACTTGCCCTTGAGTCTTTGAAAACACTTTGATGTTTCAGACTAATCTTGCCGTTCTTCGCACCCATTATGAAGCACTCGCACAGGTTCTTGAGGCTGAAAATCCGTTATCTCTTCCTTCAATTTTTGTTTCTGAAAGCAGTCTGAACGGAGCGCCGACGCTTACCGTAGAAGGGCAGCTTATCCATTCAGCACGAAATCCGTTGCGCGAAGCAAAGAGGCTTGTGGAAGGAGAACTTAAAGCAGCAGGCAGCTCAGAAGGCGCTATTGTGCTTTTGGGTTTTGGATTAGGCTATGCTGCAGAAGCAGTTCTTGAGCTTGAATCTGGCCGCAGGCTTATTATTGTAGAAAAACGACCTGCCATCCTGCGCAAAGCTCTTGAAACACGCGATTTACGGTACGTATTTACTTCGGGTAAGACCATAGTTGTGCTGGGCGGTCATGATGGCGGAATACTTGCCGCGCTGGAGGCTGTTCAAAAAGTACATGCTGTTATTCGAAATCAAACGCTCATAAAACTCGATGCGGCCTGGTACACTGCTGTTGACCAACATATTGAACTTTGGCGCAATAAAGACGCCGTAAACATGGCAACACTCCGGCGTTTTGGCAAACGCTGGGTGCGTAATCTTGGCGCGAATCTTGAAGCAATCCGTGATTTTCCCGGTGTAAACAGCCTTTTTGATCAGTTTAATTTTCCTGTATTACTTCTCGCCGCCGGGCCTTCGCTTGATGAACTTAGGCCTTATCTTGATGCCTGCCGGGAACGATGTCTTGTCATCGCAGTTGATACGGCAGCACGTTTCCTTCAGACAGCAAAAATCCCTGCTGATTTTATTGTTTCTGTCGACCCGCAATTCTGGAATCTTCGCCATCTTGACCCGCTCCGCACGGGTGATGGCGGTACCTGCCTTATCGCGGAGGCCGCAACACAGCCTGCCGCATTGCGCCTGTGCCGCAGGACT
>JAITHM010000140.1 GCA_031279965.1 Spirochaetaceae bacterium | reverse complement strand
CCTTTTGATAGCATTGATTCAGGCCATTCTTGCCTTTGTCATTTTTTCGGTTTTTACTATTAAAGGGGCGCTGCTTTTTGCCTTTCTTACGTTTTTTTGCGTGTTTATTCCAGTTGTTGGCGGCGCTGTGGTGTGGCTGCCGCTGGGCATTATTAAAATTATCGCGGGAAACATTATAGAAGGATCAATTTTTATGCTCCTGTCATTTATCTGCGTTTCGCTTCTTGATAATATCCTGCGCCCCTGCTTCTTGCAAAACAGGCTGCAGCTGCATCCGCTGGTAATCTTTTTTTCGATACTTGGCGGCCTTGCGCTTTTCAATATAAACGGTTTTATTCTTGGCCCGATGATAGTTGTGCTTTTTTTAACCGTACTTGAATTATTTTTTAAAGAACATCATATACAATATGATAAAAATGCGGGTGTTTCAAAGCTTGAATTTTAAACTACAGTTCGCATGAAGCAAAATTAGTATAAGGATACTATATGAATGAAAAAACACAAGACGGCGGCGCTATTGTAACCGTTGTTGGTTCAGATCAGGTTGGTATTATTGCGCAGATCAGCGCTTTTTTTGCGGAACATGGCATCAATATTGAAGATATAAATCAAACAATATTGAGCGGTAATTTTGTGATGATGATGATGGTTAATCTGCGCCAAAGCACCCTTCCTCTGGAGAAACTAAAAGAAGAACTTGCCGGCCTTGGTACCGCAATGCATGTATCTATCAGCATATTACATGAACAAGTATTTACCGCAATGCACCGTATATAGGAGTCTATCATGCTTTTTACCGCAAAAGAAATCACTGAAACTATTGACATGTTTCTGCGCTATAAGCTTGATATACGGGCAATCACTATGGGTATTTCGCTGCTTGACTGTGCCGGCGGATCAGGCGCGGAGACACGGCGCCGCATGAAAAACAAAATTTGCCGTGCTGCGGGCAAGCTTGTAGAAACAGGCCGTGCAATAGAACTTGAATATGGCATACCGATTATTAATAAACGCATTGCCGTAACTCCCATTGCGCTTATTGCCGCTTCATCAGGTGAAACAGACTACACACCCTACGCGCAAATACTTGATGAAGCGGCAACCGAACTTGGCGTTGACTTTGCCGGCGGTTTTTCCGCGCTTGTCCAAAAAGGATTTACTCAAAGTGACACGGCCCTTATCAGCTCGATCCCCAGCGCGCTTGCCCTGACTACACGAGTATGTTCTTCCGTAAACGTGGCAAGCACCAAAAGCGGCATCAATATGGATGCGGTTAAGCTTATGGGCGAAATTATAACTAAAACCGCACTGCGCACTGCGGAACAGGACGCGCTTGGTTGTGCGAAACTTGTTGTATTTTGCAATGCACCGGAAGACAATCCTTTTATGGCAGGGGCTTTTCATGGGGTAGGTGAAGCGGAAACATGCCTTAATGTAGGGGTATCCGGCCCA
The DNA here is from genome assembly GCA_031279965.1 of Spirochaetaceae bacterium. GTDB lineage: Bacteria > Spirochaetota > Spirochaetia > Treponematales > Breznakiellaceae > JAIRPU01. Next base: position 10,967 of record JAITHM010000140.1, on the reverse strand, counting down.
GGGGTGATTAAGGCGGCGCTTGAAAACTGCAAAGGAATGAGCTTTAACGAACTTGCCAATACGATAAAAAAAACAGCGTTCAAAATTACCCGCATGGGACAACTTGTCGGCAGCGAAGCAGCACGGCGACTGGGCACATCTTTTGGCATACTTGATCTGTCTTTGGCTCCAACGCCCGCCGCCGGAGATTCAGTAGCTCGCATCCTTGAAGAAATGGGACTTGAAGGGGCGGGAACGCATGGCTCGACAGCGGCGCTCGCCCTGCTTACCGACATGGTAAAAAAAGGCGGCATTATGGCATCAACGGCTGTTGGTGGATTTTCGGGGGCGTTTATACCGGTGTCGGAAGATGAGGGGATGATTTCTGCCGTACGCGCAGGAACGATTACTCTTGATAAGCTTGAAGCGATGACATCAGTATGTTCTGTAGGCCTTGATATGATCGCGTTGCCGGGAGCCACAAGCGCGGCAACAATCGCTGCGATAATTGCCGATGAAATGGCCATAGGCATGGTTAACAACAAGACAACTGCCGTCCGCGTGATTCCAGTGCCCGGGAAAAAGGCAGGTGATTGGGTCGAATTTGGCGGCCTTTTAGGCGGCGCGCCTATTATGCCGGTCAAGGACGCAAGCAGCGCAGAGTTTATTGCCCGGGGCGGCCGTATCCCCGCGCCTGTTCACAGTTTTCGTAATTAGGTAGCGCTGCTCAGTGGAGTGTGCCTTTTGGGGGAACAGGCTCTGGGGCTTTTACCGCAAGGATCTGCTGATACAGTGTGCGGTAACGAAGAAGGTCACGGGAAGAACGGAGCGGCGCGGGGGTAAGAAGCAGAGCGGCGGTTTCTGCGTCAAGATTGAATTTCGCTGTCAGATAACGGCAGATTTCATTATCATCTAAAATGCCCAAATACCGAAAATGAACACGGAGCGCGTCGCTCCACGGCTCAAGATATTTGTGCAAAGCTCTGTGTTTTTTCAGGAATCGTGCTTCCATGCCAAAGCGGGCGGTAATTGTTTTACCTGGCAGCACCCGTTCATAGCGGTGCGTTCCAAACGGCGCACTGTTCATCCACAAACCAATGACGACAAACGCACAAAGCGAGCCAAACAGCATTAAACTGGCGCGCATATTCTGCCACTCCTCTACCCATAGAGACAAAGACACATCATCATGCCGCTCTTTCGCCGCCGCCGCCGGGCTGCACACCATAATAATTCCCTTATTATCGGTATCCAGTGCGCCACTGAGATTCCACGCGGTTTTTGAATTCAAAGCAGCCTGCTCTACATTTGCTCCTTCACGAATCAAATGTTTCCATTGCATAAAAAAAGGAATACCGGTTACCACAAGAAGGCCTTTTTCAAGCGTGGTTTTAACCATACGCGCAGTACCTGAAGCATCACAGAGAACTTCAAATACTAAGTCATTTTCATCACCGGTTATTCCAAGGACAATTTCCTTGTCATAGTCAACAGAGGGGCCATTTTCGGGAATTTCAGTAACCATTTCTGCCGCGTCTTCTACATCATCAACATCAATCGTTTCATCAATAAGCTGATAATTGATGTCAAAACGCGCCAGAAAATGTCTAAGATCGTTCCGCTCCGTGTCATCAATAAAAATGACGAGTGCAAGGCCGCTGCGCACACACTCTTCAAGAATATCTCCATCACTCCAGTCGAATGACGAAGAAAAAACAAGCGCGACATGGCTTGGCCTATTGCACACATCGCGGGCGGAACCTTGAGAAACACGATAAACAGGGTGCCCTTCAACCTCAAGCCATTGTTCAACAGCTTGATAGAGATTTCTTTTGACCTGTTCCGCCGGCGGCTGCCTTACGTTTACCTGATAAAATTCCACAAAATGAAAAAAGAGAAGGCCTGCCGCGCCGGTAATTACCGCAATGGCAAGGCCGGTAAATGCTGCTGTTAATTGCTGTTGCTTCATGTTACGCCGCGCTGTCCCTTTGGCTTCTGCCGCCGTTATCCTGGTAACGGTGCGCCATGAGTATAAGTTCTTTACAGTGCCTGATATTCGTTTCAAAATCTTCCCGTGTAATGTCAATACCGCGATATGCTGTCGTAACACGCGAACGTATAATAAGCTGAAAAGCGGCCATACCCTCACCACACGCTGCGCGGACACAATTTAAACATTCATATTCTGTCGCGCAGGGCGGAAACGGCACGCCCATACTGATAAAAGCAGCAAGCGCCGTCTGATAACAAAGCGCCGCTGCCGCACGAACATTGCCAGAATCAAAAGCAGCATGCGCCTGTTCAAGCAGTGCGCCAGGAAATTCGGGAGATGTTCCCGTCTCTTTCTTTTGCTGAGGGGGCCGCTTCCCATGAATAGCATCGCGCGAAAATTTTCTGATGTGCATAACTATTATAACAATCAGCGCAAGAACAGCGGCTACAGCAAGAATACGAACAAGGTGTGCAGCAAACCATTTGATTGTTTCAAACCGGGGAGGGCTGTTAAAAATTTCCGGTGGGGATATTTTATGATTACGCAGTCTAAGGCGTAATTTATTTTTATCGTAACCGTAGTCTTTTCCTCCAAATATAGTGTCAAGACTTTCCTGCGGATAATCATAAATTCCATCGGGAACGGGCGGCGTTTCTTCGGCGGTAAGCGCCGTTGTATTCAGCGCACAGAGAGAAATAAACAATGTCAAAAACTGCGCACCAGATATCCTGAACTTACGATACATTGCTTTTTAGTATATCACAAAGCAGGCGAATATGCTATAATATGGCTATGAAAGAAACTGCAAGCCGCGCCCTCCTTATTCAGCAGGCTTCGATTATTGCACTGACGGGAAACCTTGTGCTGGCCGCCTCAAAAATTACGATTGGTATTCTTGCAGGAAGTCTCGCGGTTGTTGGTGATGGTATTGACACCTCTGTTGATGTGCTTATCTCAATGATGACCTTGTTTGTTTCACGAATTATTGCACGCCCCGCCGATGAAGAACATCCGTGGGGACATGGCAGAGCGGAAACTGTCGCAACGGCAGGACTTTCCTTTATTCTCTTTTTTGCCGGCATCCAACTTGTGATAAGCGCTGCCCAGTCGCTGTTTACAGAAACAGCCCGTTCCGCGCCGGAGCCGGCTGCTCTTGTCGTCACAACTGTTTCAATTATTGGAAAGCTGCTTTTAGCCTTAAATCAATACCGTATGGGAGCACGGGCACAGAGCGCCATGCTCAAGGCAAATGCGCAAAATATGGCTGCGGATGTGGTAATTTCTGTTGGAGTTCTTGTTGGATTGGGTTTTTCTATCTATTTTGATATAGGCATGATTGACTTGATTGCCGCCCTGCTTGTCGGCCTTTGGGTAATTAAAGCGGCTGTCGGTATCTTTCTGGAAGTTAACTCTGAGTTAATGGATGGCGGATCCTGCCGTGAACAGTATAAGGCAGTCTTCGAGGCTGTTCATTCTGTGGAAGGGGCGCGCAATCCTCACCGCACCCGAATTCGCAGCATTGCTGGATTTCTTGATATTGATATTGATATTGAAGTTGATAGAAATTTAACCGTTCACGAAGCCCATAAAATAGCAACGAAAGTTGAAGAAGCGATACAGGCGCGGGTTGAAAATATTTTTGATGTGATGATTCATATTGAGCCGCACGGAGAGGAAAATGATGCAGCAAAAGAAGCTTACGGACTGAATGAGGGCATGCTGTCGTGAGTGCCGCACGAACATTACTGATGTTGGGCGATGTCACCGGTGAAGCAGGACTTGGTGCACTGGAAAAACTTCTTGACGGCCTTAAAAGAGATTACAACGCACATTTTATCGTAGTAAATGGCGAAAATGCAGCGGCCGGCTTTGGCATGACGCAGACAGAGGCGCAACGTATCTTTGCCGCTGGAGCCGACGTAATTACATCAGGGAATCATATTTGGGAAAAACGGGAATTTCTTGATTATCTTAAAACAGAACCGCGTATTCTTCGTCCGGCAAATTATCCTGATGTTTATTGGAGTGGAACAGCACCGCCGGCAAAAATACCAGGGAAAGGCGTCGTTACCCTCGAAAAAGACGGTCTTGTCTGGACAGTGATGAACCTCCAAGGCCGTGAATACATGACGCCCATCGACTGTCCGTTTCGTACGTTCGATTCAATCTTTGCGAGCCTCCCCCCCTTTCCTGCTGTTGTTATTGTTGATTTTCATGCTGAATCGGGCAGCGAGAAGGAAGCGTTTGGACTCTATTTGGATGGCCGCGCCGCTGTAGTTGCCGGAACTCACACCCATATTCAGACTGCTGATGAACGCATCCTGCCAGGCGGAACCGCGTACATTACCGACCTGGGGATGACCGGTGCAACAGACGGCATCATTGGGATGGACCGTGCTTTATGTCTTGAACGTGCCCGCACTCAAGTGCTCTTTAAGCTGGAATGTGCAACGGCACAACCTGCGGCGCAAGGCATTGCTGTTACATTTGATAAAACAACAGGCCGTCCTGTTACCATTGAACGTTTTGCACGGAACCTTTAATGTCCGTCAAGGCCAATAAAGAATACATTCTTCAATCTGCACTCACAGCAGGCTTTGTCCGTTCCCGGATATTGTCGCCGTTTCCCGCAGAAAAGGCCGGTCTTAACCAGCATATTTCGTACTCTCTTCTCATGACTGCGCTTCCCTATGCCGTTACCGAGATTCCCGCACCGCCGCCCGGCTTTGCCGAAATTGCCCGCTTTGCCCGCGCACACTATTACCGCGAGGCGGTACTTCGTCTTAAAAACATTGCCCGCCTGATTCGCACTGCCTTTGGAGGAGAAAAATCCGATTATCGTATTTTTTGTAATTCCATCTGTCTTGATGAACGGGAAAGCGCCGTCCTCTGCGGGTTAGGTGCCCGCGGAAAACACGGTCTTATCATCACACCGGAAGCAGGATCCTGGGTAATCCTTGCCTCAATGACGCTGCCCTTTGAACTTGCCGCAGATCCGCCGCTTTCTTCATTACCCTACCCGTTTTGCACATCCTGCCCTGCTGAAAGCCCACCCTGTGCGGTGTCCTGTCCTACCGGAGCGGTGTGCGCTAACGGAAAAATCACTGTTAAAATGTGCATTCAATGGTATGCGAGCGGGCACGGCATAAACCCACCCGCCGCCGTTTGCAATAACTGGGGACAGCGCCTTTATGGCTGTGATGAATGTCAGCGTTATTGCCCGCATAATCAACATCATGTGCCGGGAGTGGAAACCGCGCTGGGCATTGTCCCCTGTCTTATTCCTGCCGGTGAAATACTGAGCGCCAGCGATGATGAGCTTAAACGCCGTTTTAAGGGTACCGCACTCGGCTTTTCCTGGCTTACACCGGCAGTACTCCGTGCATCTGCCCAGATTGTCAGGGGTTATTAGCTGCCGCATCCTCCCGCGCTTTTCTGGCATTGAAACGCAGTGCCATCACATTGGCAACAATTGAACCAGAAATATTATGCCACACGCTAAAAAGCGCTCCGGGTATTGCCGCAAGAGGCATAGCGGCATAATGGGTTGCTGCAAGTGCTGTAGCAAGTCCTGAATTTTGCATGCCAACTTCAATTGCAATCGTGTTGCGCTGGGCGTTGTTCATTCTGCAAAGCTTCGCAAACACATATCCTGTCGCATAACCAAGCAGGTTATGGCAAATGACAACAAGGGCAATCAACATGCCGCTTGTCATAATTCGCGCAGAGTTCGCAGCGACCACAGCGGCAACAATCATCACAATAGCGATAAGCGAAATCAACGGCAGTATACAGGTGAGCCGTGCGGTAATTTTGCCGAAAAACCGCGTAAAGGCGACCCCCAGTGCAATGGGTAAAATTACAACTTTGATAATTGATAAAAACATGCTGATATAATTTACTTCAATTTTTTCACCGGCAAGAAGCAGAATTAACGCCGGAGTAACCAAGGGCGCAAGTAAAGTTGAGATTGCCGTCATACAAACTGAAAGCGCAACATCACCTTTGGCAAGATACGTCATAACATTTGATGATGTGCCGCCAGGAGCGGAACCGACCAAAATAACGCCCACTGCAAGTTCCGGCGGAAGATTAAATGCTATAGTCAAAAGGAATGCCAGTGCGGGCATTACCATGAATTGCGCCAAAACACCTGCAATAACATTTTTGGGCTGAGCAAACACAATCTTAAAATCCGTTGCTTTGAGTGTAAGCCCCATGCCAAACATGACAATGCCAAGCAATGTATTTATCCAGCTTGTTTTTATCCATTGCAATGCTGAGGGCACAAACAAAGCCAATGCAGCAATCACGACAACAATGATTGCCATATACTTTCCCGCAAGCGTTCCGAGTTTTTCTACAATTTTCATAATATCTCCACTTTATTAATGTCACCGTAACGTAATAGACGTATGTTATACGAAATTTCGGGCAATTTCAAGAAGTTTTTCACGAGTATTGAGGGCAGGATCTTCGAGCACCGCATTAAGCAGTTCGTGAAGAACCACGCCAAGCCGCCGGCCTGCCGGTATCCCCAGAGCGATAAGATCACGGCCATTTACTGCAAGTGACTTAAGTGAAAGCGCGCTGCTCTTTGCCCGCACAAGATCAATTTTTTGCTGAAATGCCGCCAGAAAACCGGGCGGCGGCGCATGACCAGCCGTACCAAAACTATCGGCAGCGCGCAGTGCAAAAAGCGCGGAAAGATGTTCTTCGCCAACCCGAATAAGAAAGCGGCGGACCGCAGCGGCGCTCCAGCTCTCATCATAATTGAACATGTGCTCTTCAATAAGGTGAACCACATCATCAATCACCGCACTGGGAAACCGGAGTCTGACAAGAAGCTTTCGTGTGCAGCGCGCCGATTCCCGCTCATGATTATAAAACGTCCAAATTCCTTGTTCATCACGGCGGGCGCAGAGCGGCTTCCCAATATCATGGAAGAGCGCCGCAAGACGGACAGTTTGGCTCATATTATGCGCCGCCGCATAGGCACAGGCCATAACGGAATGGGTAAACACGTCAAATTGATGATACCCTTTTTGTTCAACATTCACGCAGGCGGCCAATTCCGGCAGAATACGGGCAAGAAGCCCTGTTGTTTTCATTGCGGCAAGTGCCACGGCAGGATCAGGCGACATGATGATTTTTTCGAATTCATCATGAATACGCTCCCAGGATACACGTGCGGTAACATCCAGCCGCGAGGCGATCGCGTCAAGAAGAGTTTTATCCAGAGAAAACCCGAGTGTCGCGGCAAAACGAAGCGCACGGAGCGGCCGCAGGCCATCTTCACTAAAACGTTCTTCCGGCACCCCCACACACCGGATTACGCGCTTGGCAATATCATCCCTGCCGCCGAAAGGATCAACAAGCGTTCCTTTGGGCAGTGTAGCCGCTATCGCGTTCATCGTAAAATCACGACGGGCAAGATCATCTTCAATATTTGCGGTAAAATATACCGTATCCGGTCTGCGGCCATCACGATAATCAGCTTCTGTTCTAAATGTTGTAACCTCAAACGCACGGCCTTTATACAGAACAGTAACCGTACCGTGTTTAATGCCGGTAGGAAGCACATGCCGAAACATTGCGCTTACTTCTCCAGTTAGTGCATCGGTGGCAATATCCCAATCCGACGCGGCTTTTCCCCGGACAAGATCACGCACAGCACCACCGACTAAATAGGCCTGTTTTCCCTGTTCCTGGAATACAGCGGCGATTTCCTGGACAAACGGTGGAACCGGTATTTTTTTCGCCTTCAGAGAAAAAAACATTACCGGAGCCCTTCTTTTTTAACAAAAGCCGGACAATGCCTACCGGTTGCATTAAGCACTTCAATTGAAGGCATATTCCGCGATTTTATCGTGAATATTTCGCATGAACGGGGAAAATCAGCGTCCCAGCTTACCTTAAAATGAACACAACAGAGGCAATCCGGCACGCGGCGCCGTGATTTTTCAGGTTGATTTCCGATGACAATATCAATCATGATTCAATCATATCAGCGACAGCACAGAGAGGACAGCCAGTCAGCAATTCAAAAAGTGATATATCGTGGAACGGCTGGTGTATTCCGATTTGCAATTGACGAAACCTGCAAATCTGCCGATACTATAGGAAATGAAAAAACTACATCCTGTTATTGCAATAAGCCTTGCAGGGCTTATTGCCGTGTCTGTGGCTGGGTGCCGGAAAACCGCACAAAACGCCGCTATTGAAGGCGCCCCTGAGGGCGGAGCTGTAATTTACAGTGTGTTTTCTGATCCAATGGTTATTTGGGATCCAAGCGATACGCTGAGTGACGAAGTTATCGTTTTTCAAAATGTCTATGAGACTCTTCTGCGTTATGACTTTCACGAGCAGCGATTTGCCCCAATTCTTGCCGAACAATACGAAAAATCCGCTGACGGACTTGAATGGACATTCAAACTACGCGATGGCGTACGCTTCCATACAGGCAATACGCTGACAGCCGAAATCGTCAAAAAGTCGATTGAACGCCTGATTGAACGCGGTATGGGGGCGATTGAATTGTGGGATTGTCTTGATGAAATAACTGTTGTTGATCCGCTGACCGTCCGGTTTAAGCTTAAATTTGCGGATGATTTTGAGCATTTAGTATCGTCAGCCTATGGTGCATATATTTTTGATGTAGATGCCGCTGAACAGCACGGTGAAGAGTGGTTTTCTGAAGGCAACGACGCAGGAAGCGGCCCTTACATGGTGCAGCGCTGGACGCCCGACGCCGAAGTGGTGCTTGCCTGGTTCCCCGATTATTGGGGCGGCTGGCATAAACGAAATTTCGGCATGATTGTTTTTAAAACAACGCCAGAGGCAACAACCCGTGAGCTTCAGCTTGAAGGCGGCGATGCCGATATTGCCGCCGGCCTGCTTCCTGAGCAACTTGCCGTCGTCCGTACAAATTCAAAATTTGTTGTTGATGATGCGGAAAAATTTGAAAACCTTACCCTTCAAATGAACACGAAAAAAGCGCCGCTGAACGATGTGCGTGTGCGCAAGGCGCTTGCCTGGGCAATTCCCTACGAAGATATCATCATGATGATGGAAGGAATGGCGCGGCAATCGTACGGATATATCCCGCAGGGTCTATGGGGACACGATAAATCTCTTTTTACTTACTCTTACAATCCTGAGGAAGCGCGCCGTCTTCTTGCCGAAGCGGGCGTTGGGAAGCTTTCGTTAACGCTGACATATGTGGCAAGCGACGATACCGAACGGCAGGTTGCCGAAATCATGAAGTCAAGCTTTGCCAGTGTAGGTATAGATCTGCGGCTTCAGGCAATGACCTGGGAAGCGCAGTGGGATCTTGCCAAAACAGACGATATTTCCCGGCGACAGGACCTTTTTCTTACACTCTACTGGCCAACCTATGCTGATCCGTACAATCTTATTAGTATGGGGTACCGGACAGAGGAAGCCATCAACCTGAACCTGAGTTATTATAGTAACAGCGAATTTGACGAAATTATTGACCGGGCGCGGCGTATTGCCGGCACCAACCGCGAGGAGGCTGTATCACTCTATAAACGCGCCCAGGAAATTCTTATTCGTGATGTGCCCGGCGTTGCTCTTTTTGATACAAACGGCGCATTTGGCATCCGTAAAAATTTCGCAGGACACAAAGCAAATCCTTACTACACCGGCGTTGTGTTTTTCTACAACACATGGCGGGAGTAAGTTTGGGCAGGTAAAAGGCCATGCTGAATTATTTACTCCAACGGCTTGCTCAAGGTTTCTTCGTTCTGATTGGAGTTTCGGTGGTAACCTTTGTTATAGCGCGGACAGTGCCTTCGAATCCTGCCGCGCTGTGGGTTGGTCCCCGTGCTACAGTCGAACAAATTGAACGTGCAAAAATTGAGCTTGGCCTTGATAAACCGCTTCCGCTTCAATACATCTATTATGTAAAAGATCTTCTTTCTGGCCACTGGGGCTATTCACTCCGCACACATCAGCCGGTGCGGTCTGAACTTGCCGGATTTTTTGTAGCAACTATGGAACTTACGCTGGTTGGAGTGGTTATTGCGCTGATTCTGGCAATTCCTCTGGGAGTATGCGCCGCGATAAAGAAAGACACTTGGATTGATAGGCTCATCCGAGTTATATCGATAGGAGGCGTTTCGATACCTGTGTTCTGGCTTGCCATGATACTTCAGATGCTCTTTTTTAAAACGCTGCAATTTCTTCCACTAGGCGAACGGGTAAGCACTCAGATTTCGCTGCTTCATCCCATAACATCAATTACCGGTTTTTTCCTTGTTGACTCTTTGCTCCAGGGTAATTTTATTTTTTTTGGCGATGCGTTGGCCCATATTTTGCTGCCCTCACTGGTTATGGCAGCTTATCCGTTGGGGCTTATTATCAAAATGCTGCGTTCGTCAATGTTGGAAACGCTTGCTTCAGAACACAACCGTTTCCTTACCTCGCTGGGAATCTCTTCAGGACGGCGCATTTTTATTTATGGGCTGAAAAACGCTGCACCTGCTTCGCTTACCTCGCTGGGTCTTATCTTTGCTGATTCTCTTACTTCGTCGTTTCTTATCGAGTCTATATTTAGTTGGCCGGGGCTTGGACGTTGGACATCGCAGGCGATTCTGTCCAATGATTATCCTGTAACCATGGCGGTAACTTTTGTTGTTGCGCTTTTTTTCATCATTACCAATATCATTGTTGACATAGCGCTTGTCTTTATCGACCCCCGCGTTAAACTTTAAATATTAACCAACTGATGCCTGCTATTACAGGCTGCTGTGTCTGTTTTACTGCTTTTACGCCACAATAAAAATTGATTTCCCTTCGAGTACGGATAAAATACTTGCGCTCCTTGCTTGAGTATGTTACCATAATGATAAGAGGCGGCGGTGAAAAAAAATGCGGTGTGTGCGATTCGGCTGGGGGAGCAAAAGGCGGCGGCGGGGGCTTACCCCACCTTTGAGTTTCATATCAATAACGGCGTGCGGCAGAGCTGCCA
>JAITHM010000003.1 GCA_031279965.1 Spirochaetaceae bacterium | reverse complement strand
TGCGCGCCGGATCATGAGGACAAGCGGCTTGCGTTCCGGCTGCTTGACGCGGAAAAGGAGTGCGGAATGGCGCTTACCAGCTCGGCTATGATAATCCCCGCGGCGTCGGTCTGCGGGCTCTACTTTTCGCATCCCGCCGCCCGCTATTTCACCTGCGGCGCGATAGGAGACGACCAGCTGCGGCTCTGGGCCGAAAAAAAAGGCATCCCTCTCGAAGAAGGCCGCCGCCGCGCCGGTATATTGAATTGCTGAGGAGCTTGACAGGCAAAATACTATCAACTAGACTGAATTACAATGCGGCTGTCATATAACGGTATTATCCAAGCTTCCCAAGCTTGTGACGCGGGTTCGACTCCCGTCGGCCGCTTCTCTTGGGGCTATCAGTTCTGTGCCGCTAGACAGTTTTCTGTGCTTTTGGTAGCATCATCAACAATGAAAACACAGAGGACAGTAAGAGATTTTTTTATAGAACAGTCTGAGTTGGCACAATTTTTGCTCTCTCTCTCTCTCTCTCTCTCTCTCTCTCTCTCTCTCTCTCTCTCAATCTCAGCTCAATTTTATAATTTCCTTAAAAAAAATCGCTCAGAGAAGATTTTAATCTTGTTTTCACAGGATAAGTCTGCCCGGACCGCACAACTGCCGGCAAGCCGGGACATTCCCGCTGGATCAAAAGACATTTCAATTCAAGCAAAAGGAAGAAAGTATGCGTAAAATCAAACCGGATTTTAGCGTGGATCACCGTTCTGTGCCGTTCGTTCATCGAATTGTTTTATGGGCCGGCGTCATGCGCCGTTTTTTTTGTTCGTTTTCAACAAGAAATACATCGCCAAAAGTATCCTGAACCGGCGCGGGGGGTGCAGCCGCTGCGGCGCGTGCTGCAAACTCGCGTTTCGGGTCTGCCCCTACCTCAAAATACACGAGGACGGGGCAAGTTCCTGCGAAATGCACGACTCATTTAGGATGCCGAACTGCGTAATTTTCCCTATAGACCACAATGATATACAAGACCGGAATAAAATCTCCCCGAATAATCCGTGCGGCTATTCCTTCGAATGAAATCCGAAATCTCAGGCGGCGCTTCGCTCTTGTGCAAGGGATAGAACCGGTCTAAGACCGGTTTTTCAACGTGCGCGTTGAGGCGAGGATGCGCCTGTCCGGCTCGTTGGCCGGCAGGAAAGCTGTTTCCGTATCCCGCGCAAGGGATAGAAGCGGAATTCGGGAGCGAAGCGGACGAATTGGAGCGGATAGCTCGGTCTGCCGCCGAAGAGCGGCAGATGCGCCCGAATGCGCGTGCTCTGGACTGATTACCATAAATCTAAGTTAGAGTGTATCGGGAGAGTCAAGGAGGGCAGGTAGGCGCATTTGGGCCTCCATATAGCCGGATGACCGTTTTTTTACATCAATATCAAGAAGGGCATAGCCCTCCTTTTCCTGTAAACGCAGCCCGTGAATGCGCACTGGATCCTGTGGAGAAAGTCCCGCCTCATCAGCGACAGATCCGCGCACAACACGTTTAACAAGGTACTGCGGTGTCCATGAAGAACCGCCGGCGGGCAGCAATACCAGTCCAAAAAGCGGTGTGGCAAGCCGCTCCTGGGAATCAGTTTTGGCAGCTTCGGCAAGAGGCGTTGCCGGGCGTTCAGCCGTCCGGATGATGTGTTTTTTACCATCGGAAGTTTCAAGTGCGACAAGTTCTCCCGGCTCATCAGAAAAAAGTCTGTCCTGGAGTGTTGCAATAAGCGCACCCTGCGGAGCGGTAATGCGCTCTCCGTTAAGGGAAGTGATAAAAACGCCTTCCGTTACAGCTTGTTCGGCGGCGGGAGTAAGCGGGGCAACATAAATGATTTCGGCCCCTTCGCGTGATTGGGCCAAGCTTAACCCAAGCCAGGGCCGTGCGGCCTTCCCCCCCCGTAGCATCGCAGGCAGCGCCGCGGCAAGCCGTTCTGCAGGCACGGCAAAATTAAGTCCTTCGAACTGTTCCACACCGGCAAAAACAATGCCGACAAGCCGTCCCGACGTATCAATAACCGGCCCGCCGGAATTACCGTGATTGACCGCTGCATCAATCTGAATGACATCACCAATCTGCAAAAAACGCCGGCCCAGCGCCGAAACTATCCCTGACGTAACCGTTTTTTCCAAACCGCCTGGTGAGCCTATCGCCAGCACGGTATCGCCTATATTGGGGACAATCCTGTCAACAACTGAAAAAACATAATCCGGCGTAATCTCTGCTTTAATAACGGCAAGATCCGTTGTTTTATCCCAGCCTACAACTTTTGCCGGAATACGGGCGCTTGTCGAATCGCCCATACGAATGTAGAGGCGCGAATAACCTTTGTAGGTGGGATCAACTTCACTTGCGATAACATGGTAGTTCGTAATAAGAAGGCCCCCGGCATCTACAAAAAACGCTGAACCAAGCACCCGGTCGGCCATACCGCGCCCGCGCTCAACCTTAATACCGCGGTCAACGACCACCGTAGCCACGCCTTTGATCATTTCGCTTGTCAGATCACGGCCTTCGGCAAAGGTGCGCAACGGAGCGGGCACTTCGACGGTTCCCTGCGCTTTGTCCAGCACCGCAAGAAAAAAATGTGCCGTGCGCCGTTGCCGCGCTTTAACAGCCTGCTCCAGAAAAAACAATGCATCAGCGGCGCTCAACGGTGAAAGCCCGTGAGAATGAACCGCCGCCAAAAATGCCTCAAGTTCTTTTCCTGCCGTAAGATAATCTTTGGCAGCTTGAAGCATTATTTCTGGTTCGCGGCCTGTTTTCTCAACATTGACCCCCAGCGCTGCAAGCGAGCGGGACAACGATGCGGCGGCATCCCAGCGTTTTTCCTGAATTGCCGTCCGCTGGTTTTCGCGCAGTTTGTCGATAGCTGATGAACGAAGCTTAGTCAGCCTGCTGCCGTCTTCCTGGTTATTTTCATTAAGAATACCGGTTTCTCCGTAAGTGCCTGAGTACATGCCGATAAGATGAATTGCCCGTGCGGGGTCTTCACCGGCGTATTTTTCGATATCGTCCATCCGGACGGAACGCGCAGGTTTGGGCGGCTGCAAACGCCGTTCAGCATCTTCCTGAGTTGCACAGGAAAAAAGCGTAAGCAGCATTATGACAAGACAAGCACAATATCCGGCAGCATTATTCCTTTTCATAAACGCCATTCCCATTTGAATCTATTTCAATATATCCAATTTCGAGTTCTCCTGTTTCATTCTGAACGAAATGCCGGATTGTTTCCAGCCTGCCGTCAAGCTCCACGTCAACACGCTGATACAGCGGTATTCCGTTTTGATACACAGTTTCAGAAACAAGCGCTCCCTGGAACTTCTCGACAGAAAAACTGATGATGCCGTCAAACAGATGAAGTTCTTCAACGGCTCCGGTAAATTCTCTGCTGGGGCGTTCAATAATCGTGGCAAAAGAAAACAGCGTACGGTCTGTAAGGAGAGTTTCGCCTGTGTTGCGGCGGGGAAACCGGATGCCTGTGTCGTCACAGACCGGTTCAAACACTACCGGTGAAAAAAAGAAGGAATCTGGAATAAAATAATAAACCTGAGCTCCCTGCACAACAGTTTTTACTGCCGGATAGCTTTCATACACAATCTGATAGGGAGGGCCTTCAAAAGCGCGAAGCCTGACGGAAACCGGCTCTCCTGCCGCACACTGAAGTTCAAGTGTTGTTTCACGCTCCTGTGCGCTGTCATTCATCCAACTGACGAGTATGCCATTCTTGTACGCAGCGAACGACTCAAAAATGGCATCATTATTGCTGTCTTCGCCAATCACGCCGGTGAATGCGCCAAGCCGCCCTAAAAAATAGTCCCGTGCACCCATCGTGCGCAATAGGGCATATACCGCTTGGAGCAGCGCCACAGAGATAGGAGCGCTGTCAAGCTTTCTCCCGTGCGTTTCATCAAACAACACACTGATGGCCGTTTCTTCATCAAGAACACCCAGGTTAAGAAGGACAGGAAGCGCATCTGCCGGGGGCAGCCCGGGATGCCGTGCAAGAGCTGCCTGCAAAAGCCGCCGCGCCTGGGCCTCGTCTGAAATAAACGACGCGGCGTGAAAGAGCATCTGCCCGCCTGCTCCGGAACTAACAACGCGACGGGTTATCGTGTCAATAAGCTCCCGGTCGGCTTTGTCTGGCTGCTCAATAAGCGCCGCATACTTATAAAGAAGAACGATAAGCGCAGTATCCAGTGGATAGCGTGAAAGGGCGTGCTGCGCTCGTGCCCGGAACTGCCCGTCGCGGCGCAAAGCAAGCAGCGCGGCAAGTGCAAGCCGTTCCCGCTCGGCGCTTTCCGGCGTCCGGTCAAGCTCGCTCAGCGCTTGGTAATAATCTTTAAGTTCGTAAAAGAGCCGTCCCCGGAAAAGCCGCGCCTCTTCAACAGTATGAGATTTCCAGCGATTTGTCGAAAGTGCGTGCTCCAGCGCTTCAAGCGAAAGCCGGCGCGGCCGTTTCAGTTCGTCACGTACGCGGGCAAGCTCGTAGCTTAAATCTGATGAGACTGATGTATAATCCGCAGCACGAAGCAGATATTGTTCCGCAGCTTCAAGCCCTCCTTCCTTAAGCACAGTGGGCAGATAGCTCATATAATTATCGGCAAGATGTGCATTCGGCGGCTCATTCTGCGCCCAGAGCCGCCCTGCCGCACAGTATAACATCACTGTCAGAACGCAGCGGAATTGCCGCGCATGATTTTTGGGACAGGCTTGGGCATGACGGTCTCTGCGCTCCATTATAGCTCCACGCTGATTTCGACAGGGCAGTGGTCGGAACCTGGTACTTCAGGGCGTATCTTTGCCGAGGTGATGCACGGCAGGAATGGGGTGTCAACACAATGATAGTCGATTCTCCATCCTATATTACGCGAGCGCGCCTGCATGCGGTACGACCACCAACTATACTGATGAAGAAGTCCGCCGTTCAGCGCCCGAAATGTATCGGTAAAACCAGCGCCGGTAAAGGTGTCCATCCAAGCGCGTTCTTCCGGCAAATATCCGGCGTTATTTTCATTTTCTTTGGGGCGGGCAAGATCTATAGGACGGTGGGCGATGTTATAGTCGCCGCAGAGGATGATGTGCCTTCCTGTTTTGACAAGCTGTGTACACAACGCAAGCATTGCCGCACAGAAGTCGAGCTTGTAAGCAATTCGCGCTCTTTCAGCCTGGGAGTTGGGAAAATATGCCGAAAGAAGTATGAAACTGCCAAAATCAGCCTGAAGAACCCGGCCTTCATCGTCAAAACGGTCATCACCCATCACGGTGACGCTGAGCGGCGGCTGTTTTGTGTAGATTGCCACGCCGGAATAGCCGCGTTTTTTGGCGCTTGCCCAAAATGAGGTATACGGAACGCCAGTATTATCGCAGGGGGTTTTAAGAGCTTCAGGAAGCTGACCAGGTTCTGCTTTGGTTTCCTGAATACAGAGTATGTCGGGCGCGTCGGCAGCAAGCCATTCAAGAAAATTTTTCCCAGCCGCCGCTCGTATTCCGTTGACATTCCACGATACGATTCTCATAGTCGGGGCGGCGCGAGTCGAACGCGCGATCTCTTGCTCCCAAAGCAAGCGCCATAGCCACTAGGCAACGCCCCGGTAAAGCCCTCAGTATACCCAAAAGCAGCATTGGGGATAAGAGGCCTGAAAGCATCCGGCAATTCACAATCTTGAACCAGCCGGCAGGACAAATTAGAAGTGCTGATCTGCCGTCTGCCCCACTTGACGAATTTATTCCGCGTATGATATATGTTAAAGAAAGTGCGGGAATAGCTCAGTGGTAGAGCGCCACCTTGCCAAGGTGGATGTCGCGGGTCCGACTCCCGTTTCCCGCTTTAAACATTGCGGGGCACTGCGGATTCCCGCGCAATAACAATTATTCGTGAGAATACGAGGATTAGTGTGGCAGCAATCAAAGAAGTTAAAAAGATCGAACATTCAGCGGCGCGGCTTACCATTACATTAAGCCAGGACGAGGTTCAGACTGAATACACCAAATACCTTGCGAACTTGCTCAAGGACATTCAGCTTCCCGGCTTTAGACGGGGAAAAGTGCCGCGTACGGTGCTGGAACGCAAGGCGGGCGAGGCGCTGCGCGAAGAGGCGCTGAATCACATCATTGGCGAAACAACCTCCGCCTTTTTTAAAGGAGACAGCCTTGATAAAAAGTTTGCTCCGCTCCCGTTTTCCGACCCTCAGGTTGAAGGCGCTCCTCAGCTTGATCTGGAGCATGACCTTGAATACTCTGTCACCTATGATATTGCTCCTGAAGTGACGCTGGGAAAATGTGAAGGCTTTGAAATTGAAGTTGCTGATGCTGAGCTGAGCGATGCCGATGTTGCGCGCGAACTTGAAGAAATCCGCGAACGTAATGCAATTGTGCTTGATCGCGCCGCCGGTGAGCCGTCACAAAAAGGTGACGTTATAACAACAAATTATGCTCTTGTCGGGGAGAACGGCATCATTGCGGGTTCGGAACGGGAAGATTTTACGTTTGAGCTTGGAAGCGGACGCAATATTTATCAGTTTGATGATAAGATTACCGGTATGAAGGCTGGCGAAGAACGCGAATTTGAAAAAAGCTGGCCGGCGAATTTTAAGGATGCCTCTCTTGCCGGCACAACTAAAAAGATTCACGTTAAAGTTACCGCAGTAAAAAAGAAAGATCTTCCTGAACTTGATGATGAATTTGCTCAAGATGTTGACGAAAAATACGCAACTCTTACTGATCTTAAAAAAGATATTCGTATCAAACTCCAGAAGCAGCTTGATGAGCGGCTTGAGTTGTTACGCAACAACGAAATCCTTAAAAAGATCCGCGAGGCATCCACAATCGAGCTTCCTGAATCGATGCTGCACTATGAAATTGGAAACGATCTCTACCAGATGACGGGACAATTCCCTGCGGAAGGGCTCAAGCCGCTGCTTGAAAACAACAAAGATCTGATGAATCAGCTGCGTCCGAATGCGGAAATCAGACTGCGAAACATGTTGATTCTTGAAAAGCTCGCTGAGGAACATCATATTGAGGTGTCAGAAAGCGATCTTGAAGCAGAATATTCCATATATGCAAAAAACGTTAACGAAGAAGAAGCGCATGTACGGGAGTTTTTCAAAAACGATGCGCGCAAAACTGAGCTTAAGCGCATTATTCGGGATAAAAAACTTTTTTCAATTCTAAGTTCGAAAAATCAGCTTAAAAAAAAGAAAAAAGTCGCCTATCTAGACTTATTTTCCTAAAATGAGTAATTTAGAAACATGAACGAACAGATGAATAATCTCGTTCCCATTGTTGTTGAGCAGACAGGAATGGGTGAGCGCTCGTATGACATTTATTCCCGTTTACTGAAAGACCGCATTGTTTTTCTTGATGGTGAAATTAACGATGTTACTGCTGATCTTGTTGTCGCTCAGCTTCTTTTTTTAGATGGGCAGGATACTGAAAAAGATATTAGCCTTTACATTAATTCGCCGGGCGGCTCGGTAATGGCAGGACTTGCTATCTATGATACAATGCAATATGTAAAATGTGATGTTCAAACGATCTGTGTTGGACAGGCGGCGAGCATGGCGGCACTGATTTTAACGGGCGGAGCATCTGGCAAACGGATGGCGCTGCCTTCGTCTCGTGTGCTTATACATCAACCCTGGGGCGGTGCTCAAGGACAGGCGCGGGATATTGGTATTCAGGCCAAAGAAATTCTTCGTCTTAAAAAACTTACAATCGAATATTTTGCAAAGCATACAGGAAAAACATCAGAGGAAATTGCCAAAGATATGGAGCGGGATTTTTATATGCCGGCACAGGCGGCCTGTGACTATGGCATTGCCGATAAAGTTCTTGTGCGCCGCGAAAAAGAAAAGAAAGAATAGAGAGGTCAACTATGGCAAAATTACGAACTGGTTCTTCGTCAAATTTTGATCGTGCGTGTTCTTTTTGTGGAAAGAGCGGAGATATGGTCAGAAGGCTTATTTCAGGACCGGAAAATATTTTTATCTGCAACGAATGTATTGAAGTTTGCCAGAAAATTCTTATTGAAGAAGAGCATGATATTACCATGCAGTTTACTTCTGATATTCCGCGTCCCAAAGAAATAAAATCATATCTTGATCAGTTTATTATTGGTCAGGACGAGGCAAAAAAAGCGCTTTCTGTCGCGGTTTATAATCACTATAAACGGATTGCCAATC
Source organism: Spirochaetaceae bacterium (assembly GCA_031279965.1). GTDB lineage: Bacteria > Spirochaetota > Spirochaetia > Treponematales > Breznakiellaceae > JAIRPU01. Next base: position 1,390 of record JAITHM010000003.1, on the reverse strand, counting down.
CGACAACAAATCCTGATGATGTCGAAATTGAAAAATCAAATGTGCTGCTTATCGGGCCGACAGGCACGGGAAAAACGCTCCTTGCCAAGACATTGGCGCGTAAGCTTAAAGTGCCGTTTGCTATTGTTGATGCGACAACGCTCACCGAAGCCGGATATGTGGGCGAAGATGTTGAAAATATCCTGCTTAAATTGATTCAAAATGCAAACGGCAATATTACCGCGGCTGAACGGGGCATCGTCTATATTGATGAAATTGATAAAATCGGCCGGAAAGGCGAGAATGTCTCTATTACTCGTGATGTTTCTGGCGAAGGCGTTCAGCAGGCATTGCTTAAGATTATTGAAGGAACGACCGCTTCTGTGCCTCCCCAGGGTGGACGCAAGCACCCTAACCAGGAACTTTTACGCATTGATACAACAAATATTCTTTTTATTTGCGGCGGTGCATTTGTCGGTTTGGATAAATACATAGAAAAACGTATTGTCGAACATCCGATGGGTTTTGGAGCGGAATACCATGATAAACAGGAACGCACAATGAAAGAGCTTTTTGACAACATTCACCCTGACGACCTTATCCGCTATGGCATGATACCAGAATTTATTGGACGGCTTCCCATTACGGTTTGCCTTGAAGAGCTTAAACTTGATGACCTGAAACGAATTATTACCGAGCCCAAAAACGCGATTGTTAAACAATATCGTGCGTCGATGGCCTATGATGATGTGGAACTAGAGTTTACAGATGAGGCGGTGAATGCTATTGCCGAAATGGCCATTAAACAAAAAACCGGCGCGCGCGGGCTGCGAGCCATTGTTGAACGGCAAATGACTGACATCATGTACGAAATCCCATCGATGGAAGGATACAAGCGTGTCATTGTTACGAAAGACTCAGTTGAAAAAAGCAAGCTTCCTGAAGTTATAGAACTTGCAAAGTCAGCATAAAATCTGAACAGCATATCATTCGCGGTTCTGCGCGGAAAGAACTTCGCGTTTAAACGCAGCAAAACAATTGTTGTTGATTGCCTCGCGTGCACGCTGCATAAGACTGTTAAGAAAATATAAATTGTGATAACTTAACAGCATTGCTGAAAGTATCTCTCCTGTTCTGAAGAGATGGCGAAGATACGCACGGCTGTGAGATCTGCACACCCTGCACGAACAATTTTCATCGAGCGGTGCATGATCGTATTCAAAACATTCTTTTTTAAGAGTAAGATTGCCATATGTCGTCATCGCAACGCCATGCCGCGCAAGCCGTGTTGGCAATACACAATCGAACATATCAACACCATGCTCAATCGCGCTTAACATATAGGCAGGGGTGCCAATGCCCATAACATACAAAGGTTTATCATGGGGTATATGTAATGTTGTCCACGCAA
>JAITHM010000159.1 GCA_031279965.1 Spirochaetaceae bacterium | reverse complement strand
CCCTTAAACCCGAGTTCTTCAATAAAGAAATTGATCTCGTATACCAGCGCGTCAATGTGCATTCCTTTTTCATCAGGTTTCCACTGCCGAAAAAAGTTGATAAACATTGTGGCGACCTGGATCATAATAAGCGCCGCGGGAACGCCTTTTCCGGCAACATCACATTTTATAATTGCGTAATACCGGCCATCCAGATTACGATAATCAAAATAGTCACCTGAAACACCTTTTGCCCCTTCGTAATAACCAAAGAACTGCGCGTAGGGTGTTTCATGCGCACCTGAAGTAAGCTTGTTGCCGCCTGAATCTATTTCAAGCGGGATAAATTTTTTCTGAATTTCCTTGCCGATGGTAAGATCTTTTGACGCGCTGGCAGCTTTTGCAAGTTCATGGGTCATTTCGTTGATGGTAGCACCCAATACGCCGATTTCATCTGATGTTTTGGTGATAATATCATGTCCGACAAGCTCAGCTTTGTCTTCTGTATCACGTATGATTTCAACATGGCGCACAAGTGAACGTATCGGCAAAATCAGAAAAGTAGCAAGAATAAATGACAGCGCTCCACCCAGCGCTATTGCCGCGAGAGCAACATACAATATCAACATCAGCGTTTGCCGTTGGGCGGCATCAATCGCTGTTACAATTAAATCGGAGCTTATTTCAAGCCGCACCCAGCCGCGTACATAAAGATCACTGCCTGTTTGACGAAACATGACCGGTTTGAAGAGGATGTAATTTTCACTTTTAATTGAACCGGTATGAATATCAAACGATGGTTCCGCGTAAATTGCAGCGCTAATCTCGTTTAATGCGGATGAGATGCGGTTGTTAAGATCGCTTGTTGCCGCATCAATGCTTTCAAGCTGGCGGCGCGCTTCTTCGGTGTTTTGTCCGGTAAGCTGCAGGCCTTCGCGGTACAAACCGGCAACGCTTTCCGCCATTGCTCCAATCTCTGCACGAGCACGGACATTCAGTTCAGTTTCCAGTGCCGCCATGCGAGTGCTTACAGAATCAGCAATACGCGAAATACCCGGCTGGAATACCGGCGTGTTGATCTTTGAACTGAGCACATTGTCGTTGCTTGCCCACACGTGATCGGCGTTCAGTGAACCCTGTGCTCCAAATCCTGATATTGTTACATAATGCGCTTCACGAACTGCCGTCATTTGGTCGGGCAAAAAACCCAGTTCAAGCACATTGTTTGCCGGAAGGAATGTGCGCGCCCCCGATGCAATGCTGTCCAGCAAAACCGCCGAACGATCCCAGAGACTTTGCAGCAAGGTCTGGCGTTGATTCGCGCTCATCATCAGGTAAAGCGGCATGGACACCATACCGGTAACAAGAATGACAAGTGCAACGGTAAACGATGCCAGTTTAAAACGAAGACCAAGGCCATGTCTGAGGAGTTTCATCTGTTGTTTCCGTATCCTTGGCATATCTGTTCCCTGTAAAAGGGCACGAGTTTCATCACGAAGCGCCCTTCCTTCTGCTAAAACCAGCGCTGTTCCCCGCACGGTAAACACAAAGAGCACCGTACAAAAGATCATTATCAGCGCGAACACCGCCGTCCAGACATCAAACACAAATGCGCGTGAAAACTTAACCAGCCAGGATGCCTCCCAGTATCGGGTAAAATCACCGAATTTATACGTTAATGAACGTCCAACAGTAATCGGCGACGGACTTCGCGCTTTACCCCGGACGGGGTGTTCAACAACAACATAGTAATGTCCTGCTTTTAAATTTTCAACTCGGCGTAAAACAATCTGCCGGTCGCCGGATACAACAAAGTCACCGGCATCAAAAAAGAGCACCCGCTCAGCCCCCTCGTCATCCGCCGGCTGGAAGTATATCCGCCGCACATTGCCGCTTTCGGAAAAACCGCGGCCTATCAGTGTTGCCTCCAGATCACCCATGTAATCCTGCCCGTAATCGATCCACGTGATGAATGTGTGCGGAATATATTTATTCAGTTTGATATAAATTGATGCCCCCATTCCGGCATTTCCCACATCATCAACCGGATATACCGTAAAACGCCAGAGGCCGTCATCATGATTTTCGAACGAGGCACGCGGTTCCATGCTCATAATGCGCAGTGCCTGGGGAGGTGCAAGGAGTACGGCGGCGGGGATTTCTGCCGTTCGAGATGCTTCCTCCATATACTCCATGCTCCACGCATATCCTTCAAGATCATCTGCCGGACTGGGCGCCCAGGTAAGCGAAAAGGTATTTGCTGCAACAAAGCCTGCCGCATCAAGGCGGGGGGGGTGTATCGTTACAGGCGGCGGGGGTGTTGTGTCGCGGACAAATGTTATTTCTGCCGGCAGAGACCAGTTTCCGGCAAAATCCTGTGCGCGGACTTTGAAATACCAGGGGCCGTCTTCGTTGGCAACCTCGTCAACGGCCGTCATATTCGCCCAGCCCATTCGTTTTTTGGGCGGTTCGGCCCTCGCATCGCGGCTCCACGACCATGAAAATCCTTCAATACCAGAAGGGTCGTCCGGTACCGTCCAAATAATCCGGGCGACATCGCTTGAAACACGTGCTCCGCCGGTAAAGTTTACCGGTGTAATTACCGGCGGCGGGCAGATACGGTCGGGACCCAGCACATAGATGCGGCTTTCGACAAGATTATCACTTTCGGGCATTTCCTGCCAAAAGACATAAAGATCGCCGCCGGACTGCACGGGGCGAGGAAAGATTGCCGTAATCGAACCGCGCGACATTTCATAATTCTCCCAGACAACACCTGTCCGCAGTGCGGTAAAAACTGAGTTGCCGCCGCGCCGGTTGTCAAACCAGGTAACACAGCGTACGCCTTTGTGGGTAAATCCAATAGGATTATTGCAGTATACAAATGTCGTATTGATAAGTTCCGGCGCACCAGTCGTTCCATCAGCATCAAGAAGCAGACCATAAATTGACGGCGAACCCGCCGCATACCGGCGTTCCCAAACGAGAAACACACGGTCGCCCGATACGGAAAGATGAGGGCGTTCATTGTTAAAGCTGTCCGGGGAAGCGGTTGTGTTGTTAAACGGATCCATAAAATCAGTAATCCGCCGCGCTTTACTCCAGCTTTTCCCCCCGTCACTGCTCGTTTTAAGAAACAATTGATGGCTTGAAAAAGTTGATGTTGTGATAATTGACTGAAACACGATCATATCACGCCCCTGAAAGACGCAATGATACGGCAGAAAATTAAATGGCATTCCTGGTTCGGTAACAAAGTTTTCGAAAGGCATCCAATGCAGACCATCTGTAGAACGTGATGAAAAGAGCGTAATTGACTGCCCTGTATTCCGTACAATGAAAAGCTGATAGCTGCCGTCTGACATTTGAAACAGCTTGGGAACAAGGATTTCTTCTTCATCTTGCACCGGTATGTTGCGCTGTTTCGCCAGTTCCTGCTGCGATGCCCCCCGTGTCGTCAGACTGGAATGAACCCAGGTAATTCCTCTATCGTCGGAACGGTAGATCTCGGTTTTGTTGGGGGTAATGGCAATACAAAGAAAGATACGGTCGCGTGTATCAACAATCAGCGAAAAGATTGAAGGCTCGGTGCCCGCATACGGAAAAGGCCCGACAATACGGGTATATCGCTCCCAGTCATTGCCGCTGTGCGGCATGATCGCGCATGAAATATAAATCTCGCCAAAATCAGCGCCAGGATCAGTACCGCTGGGAGCATGGCTTTCCGTATCTTGCCATGCGGCGATGGCAAAGCCTGGGCCTGCCGCTGTTTGTGGGAAGCCGCCGCGCCCTATCGAAAAAAGCTCCGGTTTATCCCAAAAGAAGCTTCGTTGAGCGAACACCGCCGCTATTACAAAAATCTGAAACAAAACAACAGCTAAGACGCGGCGCATCATGCTTAATTA
>JAITHM010000135.1 GCA_031279965.1 Spirochaetaceae bacterium | reverse complement strand
ATCAAGCATTTCGTTAAAATATTCACTGTCTATTTCAACCTCTGTTTCTTTAACAAACTCGCGTAATTTTGCGGCGCGTTTAAAGAATTTTTTTTCTGCCTTAAATTCATTATAAATTTTTTCTTCGATTGTGATGGGCCTTTCACGTACTGTCCATACATCAATATCATTGGGATCCACCCCAAATGTTGAATCGGTTTTAAGGACGTCTTTTGCCTTCGTACTCCAGCTTGTCCATTCACCAGCACTTAGAATGTGGGGAACAAGTTCCGCCTTAATCTGTTTAAGGCTGCATTTATTGCCAAAACTTCTAATAATTGATTTAAGCGCCCAGGAAACTTCTTTTTTAATTTTGTCATGCAGTTTTTCTTTTTTCCATGCGGCTTTTAGCACCCAAATATGGTCTTTTGCAAGTGTTTGAAGAGCGTCAACAGCCATTTTAAGCGACATTGTATGACTGCGCTTTCGTGCGAAATCTATAACAATATCATCTCCGTCAACTTGTGCAATGCGACCAACGCCCCATGTGCGATGATACACAAAATTGCCTTTATCAAAAGCAATGTGTTTTTCAAAATCCTGAATTGCCTCGTGCACATTCCGGTAATTCTGATTCTGTGACCGGTAAAGATTGGAAATCTTGACATACTCTTCCAACTGACTATGTGCAGCATATTTTTCACGGTAACAATCAGTAATTTCTTTGCGGGCATTCATATCTCCCGCGTCATAATTAAGAATAAGCTTTAAAACAAGGATAGATGTATCAATAAGCTCTTTCTTTCTGCACACATGATACACATCCCATAAAAGAAGCTCCGCCTTTTCCGGCGCAATATTCTTGGCAACTTTTCCCTGGACATGAAGAAAAAAATCAACATCATCACCACGGTATTCAAGCAGCTTTTGCCAAATTTCCCGTACATTAGTAAAAAGTTGTTTGTTGATGGAACGATTGAGGGCTTTTTTATAGTAATCAACTGCTTCGTCAAGGTTTCCTTCTTTATCGGCCCGGTCGGCAAGCGCCTTGGCTATATCCGCCTCTTCGTAATCAATCTTAACAAGACGCTTCCAAACATCATAGAGGGCGTCTTCTGCGTTTTCATTCTTATAACACTCCCCAAGCGTACGCAATGCGAACTTCGATTCGCCATAATCAAGCACCCGTTCGGAAAGATATTTAACAATATTCCATTTGTGATTATCCACAAAAATCGTAACAAGATTCACCAGCGCCGCATCATCAATTATTTGCTCAGAAAGGCTGATCATTCCCGAAAAATACTCGGCAATAATAGAATTTTTTGAATGACTCAGGTGTTCGTCACAGAGTTTCTTAAGCTCTGCGGAACAATGCGCCACTTTTGCTTCGTTTAAAATATCGTCAAGCTCCTTGAATTGAGCCGTAGAGTAATTACTCAGTGCGGCGCGGGTAAACTTTTCCTCGTTCAACATTTTTTGCACATTATTTAAAATAGCTTCTGACATCATTTCTCCTCAATTTCTGCTCATATATCGGTCATACAGGCATACAAGCTTTTCCATTCATTATTCAGTATATACTGTGCGAAAACTGCTTTTCAAGTGGTCTGCCGCAGAGATTAAAAAAGAAGGCCGGCGTAACGAAGGGCTCCTTTCCAACTGAAAAACAGGGGCGCGGCCTCTTTTCATCCGCACCGCCGCCTGAACCTGCGGCTGGTTTATTTACCAACACAAAAAGTGCTAAAAATCGCGTCAAGGATGTCGGCAGTGCTGACTTCACCAGTAATTTCGCCAAGGGCATTGACCGCCGCGCGGAGTTCTCCGGCAATAAGATCAAGCGGTTCTCCAGCATCTGCCAGCGCAAGAACCGTACGAAGCGCGGCGCGCGCCGTATCAACAAGCTCTTTCTGGCGTTCATTACCAACTCCGGTGCTTTCCGCCGTTTCCGCGGCCGGCTGGTAAAGCTCTTGGATACGCCCGGTGACGGCTGCGGTAAGAGCACGCATGCCCTGCCCTGTTACCGCGCTGACCGGCAAAAAAGCCGTTTCTGCCACGGGTGCCGGGGCGCAATCGGCCTTGTTCCACACATAGAGAACCCGCTGCACCTCAAGGCCGGCGGCTTCGTTCAATTCTTTGCCGGTAAATGTGTTTCCGTCAACGATAAAAAGCACTATATCAGCACCGGCAAGAAGGTTGCGGCTTCGTTCAATGCCAATTTTTTCAATCATGTCATTGCCGCCGTCACGCAATCCTGCCGTATCAACAAGACAGAGCGGCATGCCGTCAAGCACAATCCATGCCTCAAGCCAGTCACGGGTTGTTCCCGGAATATCAGTAACAATTGAACGCTCTTCCCGGATAAGCATATTAAACAGGCTTGATTTACCCGCATTGGGCGGCCCGGCAAGGACAATCCGGAGTCCTTCACGGTACAGGCGCTCAGAAATATAATGTTCAGCAAGTGCATCAAGTTGGCACATGGCATCCTGAATTTTCGTGTATGCGGGGAACACGCCGCCATCGCTGTCTATGCCGTCAAGCTCTGAATAATCAAGGTGAAGTTCCACCCTGGCAACCGCGTCAAGAAGCAGCGCATTAATGGCGCGTATTTTTGACTCAAGCATGCCGGAAAGCCGTTTAACAGCGTGCGCCCTGCCGCGGCCAGTTTTTGCGGCAACAAGCTCCATTACTGATTCCGCACGGCTTAAATCAAGCTTCCCGTTGATAAATGCGCGAAAGGTAAATTCTCCGGGCAGCGCTTCGTGAAAACCAGCGGCATAGAGTTCAGCCAACACAGCGCGCACGGCGCTGGTACCGCCATGACAGCTTATATCCGCGCTGTTTTCACCGGTATAACTTTGGGGCGCACGATACACGCTTACAAGAACTTCATCAATGCGCTCCGTTCGCAGGCCGTTCGTTACGATCCATCCATAGACAACCGTGTTCCCCGCGGCGCCGGCAAGGGCGGCAGGGCGCGAAAACACACGCTGCAAAAGCTCAAGTGAATCTGCACCCGAAAGCCGAATTACAGCCAAGGCGCTGAAGGAAATGGGCGTGGCAATTGCTGCAATGGAAACGTCAT
>JAITHM010000099.1 GCA_031279965.1 Spirochaetaceae bacterium | reverse complement strand
CTGTGGAGATGTCGGTGGGACGGCAGGCGGACAAGAAAATTGAGTTGAGTGATTTGGGTAACAACGTAGATGGGAAAAAGGTTGCCCAAGCGATACAGACTATGTTGAAAAAGGATGATAACTAGGTATGGGGAAATCCCTTCTGGAAGAGTTTACCGAAGAGGATCTTTGGAAGAAATACCGTGAAGCCAAAGACCCTAAAATACGCGATGCGTTTATACGCCAATACGCCCCCCTTGTTAAATATGTGGCGGGTCGTGTCGCTGTAGGTATGCCCCATAATGTTGAGTTTGACGATCTTGTAAGCTGCGGAACTTTTGGCTTACTTGATGCCATTGAAAAATTTGACCCCGAAAAATTCGTTCAATTTAAGACTTATGCAGTAACCCGCATCCGGGGGGCAATTTTCGATGAGCTTCGTGCTACCGATTGGGTGCCACGTTCAATACGGCAAAAAACCCGCGAGGTAGAAGATGCCATTGGTGCGCTGGAAGCCCAGCATGGCCGGCCGGCCAAAGATTCAGAAATTGCCGCCTATCTCAAACTCGACCAAACCGAATTCAACAAAATGATGCGGCAGATTACCGCCACCTCAATACTTTCTCTTAACGATGTTTGGTTCTCCGGTGACGAAAACGATAAAGTTTCCATTGGTGAAACGATTGAATCTCCCAAAAGCCTTGAACCAGAAATGATGGTAGAGCGTGACGAAATACGCCGCGTGGTCATTGATATTATCAATCAACTCCCTGATAAAGAGAAAAAAATTATCGTTCTTTACCATTACGAAGACTTAACTCTTAAAGAAATAGGCCAGGTACTCGATATTACCGAATCACGAGTTTCCCAGCTCCATTCTAAAGCAATGCTCCGCATCCGATCAAAACTTACCAATGTTCGCAAAGGGATTATGTAATCCTTTACGCCCTTTTATGCGCCCTGCCGGCTATTTATGTTAAAAATTACCTGGAATGAACTAAGCTCAACCCCTTTAAGCCATCCAAGCGCGGTAACCTGCGGTGTATTTGACGGTGTGCATCGCGGACATCAGGCACTGATTCAAAAAACAGCATCACGAAACGGCCTAAGCCGTGTTGTTGTAAGCTTTTGTGAAAATCCACGCCACGTACTTCACCCTGGCTGCGCGGCTTTTGATATTACTACGCTGGAAGAAAAAAGCACCTTGATTGAAAACTTGGGCGTTGATGTTCTTGTACTCATCGAATTTTCCGCTGAATTTCGTTCTCTTGAAGGAGAAAGCTTTATTCGCAGCCTTGCCCAACGAACGGCGATGCGCTATTTTGCCGTAGGAAGCGATTTTAAGTGCGGCAAAGACGGCTTGCTTCGTGCCGGTGCGCTCGCCGTACTGTGTCGGCAGATGGGCATCACCACCGAAATAATGCCGCCTGTTCTTGATGGGGGAGCGCCGGTCAGTTCATCGCGTATCCGTGCTGCGCTGCTGGCTGGCGACTGGCCAACGGTAGAACGGCTACTCGGGCGGCCCTACCCAGATGCAGCCTGTGCCGCCATCAGCCGGAATCAGCCGGAATCAGCCGGATAAAGGCCCGGCTTATCAAATTCCGGCGGAATTTTTGTCGGCGAACCGTTTCTGTCAACAAAAACCCAGGTGACTTTTGCCGCTACGATAACATCGCTGCCCCGCGTAATTCGCTGCTCGATGATGCCGCTTGCCGCGCCCTTCTTTACCGGCCACGACTCGATCTTGATTTCCTCATCAATCAATGCTGGTTTTTTGTACTCAATTTCGATACGGGCAACATATACGCCGTAACCTGCCGCAAACATCGCTTTGTAATCAAAACCAACATTTTTAAGAAATTCATACCGTGCTGTTTCAAGATAGTGCAGATAGACGGCATTATTAACATGATTGTAGCCGTCACATTCATAACTGCGCACCCGCAAGCTCAAAACGCTTTTCATAATCCCATCCTTGGCAACACTGATTAACTCTTACACGGCAATCTTGCCAGTCCTTATTAATCAGCATTGCCTTACAAAGAAATAGATATTTTTTCGTGCAATGCGGCGGCAACAGCTTCTGGTACAAAACAGGATATCGAAGCATGGCACAGTGCAAGCTGCCGTACCACTGATGAGCTTAGCACCTCCAATTCAGGACGTGCCGGAAGAAAAATTGTTTCTAATTCTGGATAATAGCGGGTATTAATCCGCGCCATATCCGCTTCGTACGCAAAATCCCGCTCAGAACGAATGCCGCGCACTACATTATGAATATTGCGTGTTTTGAGAAAATCAACAAGCAGCGTTGCCGGAGGACAGACAGCAACAGTAACATTAGGCAAAGAGACAAGGCTGCGAAGCAGTGCTGCCCGCTCTTCCGCAGAAAACAACGGCTGTTTTTGAAGATTATCTGCAACAACCACGGTTAATTCACCACACAGGCGCGCGGCTCGTTCGACAATATCAAGATGACCGAATGTTGGCGGATCGAAAGACCCGGCAAAAGCCGCTTTTTGCATGTACATATACTATCAAACAGAGGCTGATATGGACAAGAAGGCTTTTGTATGATATGTTTGCAGGGTGAAGTGGTTTTGTGGAGCGGGCGCGGCCATTATGCTGATTTGTGCGGGATGCGCTTCGCAGGCAGCAAGCGCGGAAGAGTATTACACCCTTGGCATGGCATACTATGAACTTGGAAAATTTGACGATGCGGAACGCTGGCTTTCTAAGGCAAGCACCGTAAAAAAAACCATGAACGCTTCAACCTACAATCTGGGACGCATAGCCTACGAGACAGGCCGTTACTCTGAAGCAGCAAAACAGTTTGAGCGCTTGGTAAAGGCCGATCCTGAAAACATTATGGCAATAAAGTCTGCCGCCTATACAGAAATTATGCTGGGCAATTTTGAAAAAGCGGAAAGCTATTATTTTAAGTTACTACAGTTGGAACCGGAAAGCGCCAGTGATGGCTATAATCACGCGCTGATTCTTTACGCGCTCAATAAGTACAACGAAGCGGAAGCAATGCTTCGTAAATTCAGCTATGCCATGCCAGAAAACAAAAACACATTACTGCTTCTTGCACGTACTCAGCGCGCCCTCAATAAAATAGAAGCGCTTGATACCTATGCGCTGTGGCTTGCCAATAATTCTGACGCGCTTGTCCGGCATGAATATGCATTGCTTTTGGTAGAGCATGATTATTTAGCCCGCGCTATTGAAGCGATGCGTAAAGTACAATCTGAATTAACAAGCGATTTGGGAACTTTAAAACGCAATGCCGTACAATTTGAGCTTGCACGGCTGCTTCTTATTGCCGATCCTGAAAATCCTGATGGGCTTCAAACGATGCGTAACGCCATAAATTCAGGCTTTAACGATGTTAAGGCGCTCAACGAACTGATAAACGACCCGCGTATTTCAAAGACCAGCAAAACAGAACTCCTTGTGTTAAGCGCCTCGTTTGATAAACAAAGTTAGTTTTCGCGGTTCCACACAAAACGGCCTTCATCACTATCCCGGCGATACGACCACAAACCATCCTGCGCCGTAGAAGCGAACATAAGGGGCGGATCACTATTGCCCGCCTGCATAATCCCTTTAAGCGCACATACTTCTATAGAGGCCGAGTATGTTTCTTTATCACTTACACTTGTTGGTATGTG
>JAITHM010000055.1 GCA_031279965.1 Spirochaetaceae bacterium | reverse complement strand
TTGACTATGGCAACGGGAAATATATTGCCGTTCATAACGGCGGCTGGGCGCGTATTGCGGAAAGCCTTACTGCACCACGACAGGAAGCAGCCACGCCCGTCATAACAGGCCCTTTTATCACAGCAGGACTTACAACAACGCAAATACCAGGAAGCAGCCCTACGGCATACTGGAACCTCCAGGGCCCTGTTCAGAATGCCGCAACCTATGGCGCTACAGAAAACAACAACGGGGTCATCAGCGGGTTTAACGCAAATAATAATCTTTTAACGGTAAATGGCCCGGTGGTTTGGCAGTCAGTGCGCGCCTGGAATAATTCAACGGCTTTGCCCAAATACCTCTTTGCCGGTACAGTTTCCAATACCGCTCCCGACACACAGTTTTGGGGACAGCTTGTGCACGACATTGTGTTTGATTCAAATCACAATGTGTTTGTTATGGCAGGAAGCACCACAAAGATTTCGATGAGTGCCGACGGCCTTACGTGGAATGAACAAACACCGCAAATTACGGGTAATTTAACCTTTGTCTTTTTTGATGGCGAGAAAGTCATTGCCGGCGGACAATACGGCATGCTGCAATACACAACAGATGGCGGTGTTACCTGGCATAAAAGCAGTCAGACGGGAAAACCTGGCAAAGATACCGGCATCATCAATTCTCCGTTCTTAAGTCCGTACAACGCGATGTTGGGAGGCCACCCTTGGAAAGCGGCGTACAATCCTACAACAAAGCGCTCAATCATTGTGGGGCAATCAGGGCGGATTGGCTATTCGGAAGACGGCTATGCGTGGCAAAGTCTCCCTGATCCCAATGACGAGAACGATCCTATACGACAAGTTTTTGGAGCACGGGAATTATTTAATGTTGCATTCAGTGATGACGGTTCTACCGTCGTTATTGTGGGTGCATCAGGCATCATTTACCGGGGCATTGAGAGCGCAAGCAATCCATCGCCCTAAACGTTATTAAGGAGTAATAACATGAATAAACAAATCAAAATATCGCGTATGTTTATGGCAGGAATCATTATATTGATAAACGGGTGTACCCAAATCCCAAATCTTGGGAATACCACTGATGCGGCTGTAGAGATAGAAAGCACCGCCGCCGGATTCCTTGTTAAAGTTTTAGATGCGAGGTTAGGCGCTTCAACAACACGTGCCAAAGCAGGCGAGAGCGTTAACATTACCATTCCGCCGGAATTTACTTCCCAGGAACTTCTGCTCGTCATTACCCGTAATGCACCGCGAACAACTGTGCTGGAGTTTACCCGTGCCGCCCCGGAAGGTGCTGCTGTTATCGTTCCTTTTACTATGCCTTCAGATAGTGTCGATGTTGTTTATATTACCAAAACATCTGCATATTTAAAAAATATAACGTCTTCGCATGCCCCCAATTTGGCGTTTTCTCCAACAACGCATGCCTACACAATCAGTCTGGAACCTTCAGTTTCTAATATTTCGTTTCAATTGGAAAAATATCATCCTCAATCTCAAATTGCCACAGACGGCCCCAAAGATTTTATTATTGATGGCGCAAACCATATTTACACAGTTCAAGATCTCCCCTTTGGACAATCTGTGTGGACTTTTATGATAACCTCGCAATACGCTTTGCAGGCAGCTGATAACTCAAACCCGGCATCCTACAGCAAATATACAATTACGCTTAACAAAAAGCGTGTCTCAATGCTTGAAAGTTTAACTGTTGCAGGCAGTGATTATAACAACGCTATACCAAAGACATTTTTCCCGGCAGATCTTGCTGCGGGAACGGCAATCACCGTGCCATTCTCTCAAACTGATTTTGACGGTCTGCCTGCGCTGAATCTGACTGTTGTCCCGGCGGTAAAGAACGACGCATCTAAAGCAGAGACAACCAACATTCAGATAAAAACGGTAAGTTCGGCCAGGCCGGCGGCGTTAGAGCCAAACAGCAGGGCTTTTCCGTCAGAACAAACAGACAGCTATGCTGTCAGTGTGCAGGATCTTGCCAATAGCAGCACACAGGATGTACAAATTCTTATTACAACAGATAGCGGAACAGCATGGCAAAATACCGTCACCTATGCGCTTACGCTTATGCGGGATCCGGACCCAACTTATCCAACAATGCCCAAAATTCAAAGTGATGGCGAAATCTATTATCTTGCTCTGGGCGGCGGGAAGTATGATGAAGTTCATTTTTTTGCCGGAAACAATGGCGGAAATAACGATCAGCAGAGCACCAGCGCCGCAACAACAGCGTACACACTGACTATTTCCGGCGCAAATTTGCCCAATGCAAGTTATCTTGTCGTTGGCGGCGGGGGAGGGGGAGGAGGAGTGAATAATAATGGCTGGTATAACTCAGGACGCGGCGGCAATGGAGGTGCGCTTGCATATTTTCAAGGCAAGACACTTGCGACAGGCTCACATGCAATAACCGTTGGCCGCGGCGGCAACGGCGGCGGCTTTAGGGGTAACGGCGGCAAAGGCGAGTCCTCAATATTTTACGGGCATACCAGCGGCGGCGGCAACGGCGGCTCAACTGGAGCGAGCAATAATGGAGGTTCCGGTACGAACGCTGGCTCCTATGCCATTTCTGGAAAAACAACGGTTTATTCATCTGGCGGAACGGGGGCTCAGGAGAGCAGAAACTATCTGCCCAATACAGGAATTGGCGGCAACGGCAGGTATAATTATCTTGGCAACAACTGGCCGGGCTTTACCGGCAATTGCGGTGTTGTTATCGTTCGTTTCCCGCACAATTATTAATTCAATGACAGGGGGATGCGATTCAGTTCAGACTGATTGCGTCCCTTGTGCTCACTGAGGGCAGCGCCGCGCTACTGCCGGCAGGCAGTGCACTGGGTTGATAGTGCTCCCATTCATGAAGAAAGCGGAGTGCATATTGTTGGATGCCGCCAAACCAGGCATCAATAAACCCAATCAGCGGTATTCCAACATAGCGATAGTGCCAGCACTCCCACCGGTAGCCGGTAACTGCCTCATACCCTTGAGGAAACGAAAGTGACCAGCCGTATTCACCGGCATGTTCTGTAAGCCATTTGCCTGCCGGTGTTTCGGCAAAGGCATCAGTTATCGAACCAAAGTCAATAACAAGACCAAGCTGATGCTGGCTGTACCCGGGACGGGCCGACTCCCGGTCTGCCGTTTCCTGCCCATTCTGCTTAACATTACGGGCATAGACTTCTATTTGATATTCATAAGAACGCCAGGTTGACGATGCCACAAGCGTTACACCGTCTGCCCGCGCCGCCTGCGCCATTGTTTCAAGGGCAACGGCTGCCGGATAACGAAGCAGCATCCTGCTCCGCGGCACCCGAAACGCCCCTTCGTTGGTAAGCTCGACAAGATCCTGCGGTTTATACTTGAGCGGTTCAATTGGGTGCTGTTTATCAACAAGCATCCGCAGAAAAATATCCTTGCCAGAAACCGCATCAAGTGTGGCAAGAAAATCTGTTTCGTGGGCACGTATCTCAGAAGCAAGTTCCAGAGGGATTTCTGCGTGTTCAAGTACAATGCGAAGTTTGCTGTTTTCCGGCGTAAGCGGCTCAGCGCTTCGGGGCTCCGGACGAACACAGCCGCAGAGAAGAAGCGCCCACAGAACAGTTTTAGGCATGGTTATCTATCTCCGC
Organism: Spirochaetaceae bacterium; assembly: GCA_031279965.1. Taxonomy (GTDB): domain Bacteria; phylum Spirochaetota; class Spirochaetia; order Treponematales; family Breznakiellaceae; genus JAIRPU01. The sequence goes on along the minus strand of JAITHM010000055.1, from coordinate 2,075 downwards.
CATGCGAAAGACGAATAAACTGATCAAGCTGCGCCTTTGCCTTGCCGGTATCTATTGTTTCGGCAGCAATGTGAATTGCCGCCGGCAGGCTCAAATCTGCCCTGGCCGTGTAAATCGCCGCCCCCGCATTCAGCACAACAGCATCGCGCTGAGGGCCTTTAACGCCGTCAAGAACTGCCCGGGTAATCCGCGCATTTTCCGCAGGATCGCCGCCGACAAGATCTGTCTTGCTGCACCGGTTAAACCCGAACTGTTCCGGCTCAATGGTATACAATTTATGCGTTGAGCCGCGCACTTCGCAGACTGTCGTTGGAGCAGATAAAGAAATCTCGTCAAGGCCGTCCTGTCCATAGACAACAAGCGCATTGCGTACGCCAAGATTTTCCAGCACTTTTGCCATAGGCTCAACAAGCGGTTCTTCGTAAACACCCAGAAGCTGCATTGTCGCCCCCGCGGGATTTGCAAGCGGCCCAAGAATATTAAAAATTGTCCGTATCCCCAGTTCCTTGCGAACCGGAGCAACATACTTCATGGATATATGATAGTTTTGAGCAAAAAGAAAACAGAGCCCTATTGTTTTAAGCAATTGAAGGCTTGCTTCTGGCGGTATTGAAATATCGACTCCCAGTGCTTCAAAAAGGTCTGCCGCGCCAGACTTGCTCGATGCTGCCCGGTTGCCATGTTTAGCCACTGGAATACCTGCCGCTGATGTTACCAGCGCGCTTGTTGAAGAAATGTTAAATGAATTTGAACGGTCGCCGCCTGTTCCCACAATTTCCAGCACATCCATTTCGTGTAAAATACGGATGCAGTGCTTCCTCATTCCAGCAGCGGCGGCGGTAATTTCTTCGATAGTTTCACCTTTTACCGCCATTGCAGTAAGAAACGCCGCCATTTGAATCTCGCTTGCCGCGCCAATCATAATCTCGTCCATAACCTCTTCAACCTCGGCATAGCTGAGGTTTTCGCATTGTGCCGCCTTAACAATTGCTTCCTTAATCATATTTGACAGTATAACGTGCGTCTGTTCAAAAAACCAGCGCCTGAGAGTACAGATCTTCCGGTGCGAGGGGCCGGCAAATGTGGTATTACCGTACCGGGTGGACAGTTTGAAAGCTGAAGACTACGATAAAAGGTATGCATGAATTTATGTATAGCCTTGGATTTTTTATGCGAATTGTACGAGGGGTGCCATTTTTTATCCTTTATAACAAGCCGTCACACCGTGTTTTTATCATGCAGGTGCTTTTTACATTTGTTGAAGCACTTGGAATTGCGGTCTTTCTTGCTCTTGGCATAGGCGCGGCGGTAATTACCATTGGTATGCCGGTACTTGCCGGATTTTCTCAGGAACGGCTTGTTTATCCTCTGCTCATTACCATTATCATGCGGGAAGCGGGGCCCTTGCTTACGGCTTTCATCATCATTGCCCGTTCAGCAACAGCAATTGCCACAGAACTTGCTACCAATGTTATTTCGCACGAGGCGGAAGCTTACATTTCCATAGGCATCGACCCCATTGAATATCTTGCCGTACCACGATTTCTTGCGGTAGTTGTTTCGTCATTGTGCCTTACCGTCTATTTTTCACTTGCCGGCCTTGCCGGATCGTTTTTGCTTACCCAGTTTTTTTATCAGCTTTCCGCACAGGTATACTTTGAAAACTTGCTTTCCACCTTGCATATTATTGATGTGAGTTTTTCGCTGATAAAAAGCATCACTTTTGGCATGATTATCTCGGTTGTTTCGATATGCGCAGGTTTTGCTGTTGAACGCTCCAGCACGGAAGTGCCCATTGCCGGCCTGCGGGCGGTAAGCACCGCATTTGTCTGGTGTATCGCAGCTGATATTCTTCTTTCTGCCGTATACTATATAATCCGATGAATGGCCAGCAATTCAAAGCTTGGAGATAACCAGCCCCTTAAATCTGAAAAAAATCAGGTTTGCCGAAAATCCGCATTACCTGCTTGACAGATTCTGATGTTAGTGGTATATTCTAATCCATGGGAATGAAGAACATTTTGAAAGGCCAAATTCTGGTGCCGCGGCTTCCGGCAAGCAGAGCGTTACCCTCA
>JAITHM010000047.1 GCA_031279965.1 Spirochaetaceae bacterium | reverse complement strand
CTGTAATAGCGGCCTTTGCTGCGCCCCACACCGCGCTAACTTTACTCAATGGACGCGCTCAATGTTTCGCGCGCTGGTACTGGGTGTGCGTCCGCACAAGCCACGCCAAAGCGTGCGTCCGTAAAGTCCCCGACCAACTAGTTTTGTACGCGCGAATTTCCACGCGCCCCGAGACGGGAAAGGCCGTGCGGCGATGGCGGGCGGGAAAAAGTAAATGCAGGAACGCTGGTCGCTTGATCACTTGACAAAGAGTGGGCGACGTGATACGCTAAAAGAGCGGATATATCCGTAAATTTCCGCGTCGCATGACGTGAGACTTATCGAAGGGTGGGCCCATATACGGTGCCCAAGGAGGCCATTATGGCGGTTGTTACGATGAAAAGCCTGCTTGAATCGGGGGTGCACTTCGGTCATCAGGTAAAACGGTGGGATCCCCGGATGAAGAAATATATCTTCGCCGAACGCAATGGGATTCATATTATTGATCTGCAAAAAACCATCGAGGCGAGCAAACGTGCTTACACAGCGGTGCGGGACACGGTGGCACGGCAAAAATCGGTGCTCTTTGTCGGTACTAAAAAACAGGCTCAACAGGCGATCGAAAAAGAAGCTGAACGCTGTGGTCAGTATTTTGTAAATAATCGCTGGTTGGGAGGTATGCTAACAAACTTTTCCACGATAAAAAAATCGCTCCTTCGGCTTAAAAAACTTGAAAAAATGGAAGTTGACGGAAGCTACGAAAATTACACAAAAAAAGAAGTTGCCGCATTCAAAAAAGAATGTTCGAAACTACAAAAAAATTTGGGCGGTATCAAAGAAATGAAGGAGCTGCCCGGCATCTTGTTTATTGTTGATACCCGCAAAGAATCAATTGCCGTGGCAGAGGCGCACCGCATGGGCATACCCATTGTTGCTGTTGTTGATACAAACTGCAATCCTGAAGGCATTGATTATCCCATTCCAGGTAACGATGATGCAATACGCGCCATTACACTTTTTACTCAAATTATCGCAAACGCCGTTGTTGACGAAGACAATGAAGCGGGATTGCGCGTCATTGAAAGTAATGAAGACGACGAAGAGGAAATTACCGGCTTGAGTGATGCTTCCAGAAAAGAAGAAGACCGCGAAATTGATATTGAAAATTATAAAACTGACGAGCGAACTCCAACCCCTGCTGCGAGCACTGATGAAGAAGAGAGCCTTCCTGTCGATGTAGAAAAAGTCTACGCGGCAGAATAACTTTAGGGCACGTTGATTAACTCATACGGCGGCGGTACTCAAAGCAGCATACCACGAACACATCGACGTGCCCCGCCCGAAACCTTGTTGAATTTTATGCAGCAACAATATATTCTTCTTCATACATGATAGACGAAAGGGGAACCTTTGATCATCTAGTCTCAAGACTCAACCAGGATGACAAGCAAAAACTCCTTGAAAAGATAAAAAACCGCTCAATTCTTAGCTCTAATCCATTGATCGATGAAAAGCAGCGCGTTGTTATCGAAAAGCCTGAAGAACGCTATCAAAATCTTTCAATTTTGCAAAAAATATGGTATTGGATTGTCGCGCTTTTTTCTGGAAGAACGCCGCGTGATATTTACATGAACTCCCTTACCGCGATGGAAGGCAGACTCATCAATGAACGGTATCCTGGCATGTTTGATCATCAGGAAAATCTTTTAAAAGGCGGATTTCGGCGTGAAGTTCAAAATCTAAAAGATGCGGCGCGTTTTCTTTATACAACGCTCGAAATAACTGTTCAGCGTGATCGCGGAGCTTTTTTTGGTTATCTTGGCTCGTTAAAAATGCCGGCTTTGCATGAACAGCTTATTCAAGGTTCCGACCCTGACTATATTGCCAGTGAACATCCCGACACGATTGATGCTAAACTTCGTGTTATTGCGCTTGAGTTTATTGAAAAAACAATCAATTCAATAAGCGAAGATGAACGGCATGCCATGTACGAAAACACGCGAACTCTTTTTACAACAAAAGCGCTTGCTTCGTTCCTTTACGATCGTTTAATCATGGCATTTACGGTAAAAACCAAGGACGACAGCGCTTGTCCTGTAGCCGTTGTACGCTCGCAGCTTTATGAACTTGCTAACATACTCTATTCACTTAAAAATGTGCCTTCAACAGATCTGTTAAGCGCGCTGTTTCTCTTTACTATAACAGTCTCCAATAAAGAGGACGCTGATCAGGATGCTGAATTACAAAAATTTCTGCAGTATGCAGAACGTTCACTCGCTGTGATACGGAATTTTAACAAGAATGTTCCGTTACTCAGGATCATCAGGTGCGCGACACGGGATTTTGACTGGGAGCCGGTCGAGCTTTCCGGCGGCGAAGAATGGTTTTCTGTTTATAAAAATTATTGGTTTGATCTTACCAATGAGCGTTTTGGTGAATGGATATACGCGCGTAAAAATGCAGCACTCCTTCATTCGTTTGAAACATTTTTTGCCGGCATGCAGCTTGAAGAAATTGAAAACGCATTATCAGGAACAAATGACGAAGGAATACCTGTTGATGGAACGATGACACTGTCGTTTCTTCTTACTTTTCACAAGCGCATTGTTATGCCGGGAATAAACACTGTTATACGTCCCATACTTGTTGACGGAGAATTTTATAAAAAAGAAAATCGTGCTGAATTTATGGAAGCATATAATGTACTTATCAAGCTAGATGACACGATTAAAAAATTTGATTCATGTCTTGCAAAAAGTGGAGAATACGGCAAGTTATGGATGCAGATAGAAAATGATATGCAATCCATACCTGTTCGCAGACGAAAAACACAGGCATTGATCGATGAAGTAAATCAGCAGGCACTCAAAATTGGAACTGAAGCAAAAAAAGCGCTTGTCTCGATGCAAAATGTACTTGTAGGTATTTTGGAACGCAATGAAAATGCCCGTTATGATACCCTGATAAACTTTGCTAAACTTGCCGGAAAAGGCTCCACTTTTAATGACGGTCTTGCCAAGGCAATTGCTGATATAGAACAGGCGGTAAATATACTGGAAGACATTGACGAAATGAACCACCTGGAAAATGCAAAATCTGAGTGAACCATTCGGTTCTTCCTGAAAAAAGCGGCGGCATGTGGTATGATAAGCTCATGCGTGTAATTATAATCGGAGCGGGCACGGTTGGTACGGCGCTCGCACGGCAGCTTGCCGAAAGCAGCAACGAAGTCTGTCTTATCGAATCAAATGAAGAACGTGCCCGGCATGTCTCGAACCGGCTTGATTGCATGGTAATTCATGACGAAGGCAATAGTTTTACCGCGCTTGAAGAAGCGGGTATTGCACGTACGGATGCGCTGGTATGTGTGACCAATTCTGACGAAATCAATATTATTGTATGCGGCATTGTTGCCGCGCATTATCCTGATATTCTGAAAATTGCTCGCGTTCGTAACGAAGAATATGTCCGCTTAATTAATGAGCGCGGCGCACTGCATAATGTCTCAGCGATGGCAGCGAACAACCCAGAAGACGCTCTGACCAAAGGCTTTCTTGGCGTAGACTATTTTGTTCATCCCAATGTGGAGGCATCGCGGACGGCACTTGCCGCCATTGAACATGATGCGGCAGGGGATGTGCTTTCATTTGCCGGCAGTAAATACGAGCTTGGCTCCATCGAAATTGCGCCGGGCAGCGCCTTTGATGGCCTTTCTTTGGTGAACTTTCGCCGTGTTATTACTGGTGAAACGCTTGTTGCGCTGCTTGAACGGAACGGTGAATGTATGCTCCCTTCCGGCTCTACCGCACTTGCCGCCGGTGACCGCGTTCATATTCTTGCAACAACTGATGAAATAGAGCAGATCTTTGAACTGGGGGGGCGTAAAGAAGGCATTATCCGTAAAATTGGCGTTGTAGGCGGCGGGCAGATGGGGGCACTTGTTGTTGACGGATTGCTTTTTCACGGCGAGAAACCGCATCAAAATATTACTCAAGCTGCCCCTAAAATTCAGTCGTTTTTTTCATTTGTCAAAGGCATGATTCTTAAAAGCACCCGTAAAATCCTGATCATTGAACGTGATTATGAACTGTGCAAAAATTTATCTGCCCGCTTCCCCGATGCTGTTGTGTTAAACGAAGATATAAGTGATGAAAGTTTTATCCGCGAAGAAAGACTTAACGGACTTGATCTTATCGTAACGGTAACGGGAAATCAAGAACTGAATATTATTGCCGCGCTGTATCTTAAATCTGCCGGCGTACGGCGCGCCATTGCCATGGTAGCAAGTGACGGCTATGCGGCAATTGCCCGCCGGCTGGGGATTGACGTTGTTATTCCAATAAAGTCTGTTATTGTCGATTCGATTATGATTAAGCTGCTGGGCGGCAATGTTCGAGCAATACATCGGCTTGGTGACGGCAGCATTGCCGTCTTCGAAATTGAAGTTGGCCCAGCCGCGCCTATTGTTGATCAGCCTATAACTGAGTTTAAAATATCGCAGGGAGCGCTTGTTATGCTGGTTCAGCGTAATGGAGAATCATTTATTCCGCATGGTGATTATATTTTTAGATCCGGCGACCGAATAGTTATTGAAGCAAAAAACGACAGCGAAAAAGAAATCAAAAAGAAATTTGGCATTGATAGTTAAGTCTCCACTCGCAATGGTTCATTGATTGTTTTTATACCGCAGTGCAAGCATTGTAATGTCATCAGATTGTTTTGCGTTTCCTACAAAAGACTTGATGTCATCATGAAGCGTCGTAAAAAGCTCGTGTAAATCAAGTTCATGATGTGTATCAAGAAAATGAGTGAGGCGGTCTTCGCCATACATAAGTTCAGTATCGCTGGTTGCTTCAGTTATACCATCAGTATATAAAAAGAGCGTATCTTCCGGATGAAGGCGCAGACTGCGCTGATGGTAGACTGTATCTTCAAATGCGCCGGTAACAAGATCGTGAGACATGCCGGTGATATAACGGAACGAACTGTTGTTGGTACGGACGAGAGGAGGGTTGTGCCCGGCGTTGACATATATCAGCACGCCTGTTTCCGAATCGAAAACACCCACCCACATGGTAACGAACATGCCTTCGCGGTTGCTTTCGCATAATTCACGGTTCAATTTAGTAAGCGCTCGTTCTGGTGGAAGCCCCTGCCGTAAGTGATTGTGAACCAGTGTTTTTGCAACAACCATAAACATTGCCGCTTGAAGCCCTTTACCGGAAACATCGCCTATCATCACCGCAAAATGCGTTTTATCAATAATAAAAAAATCATAAAAATCTCCGCCAACTTCTTTGGCAGGGAACATAGCTCCGTTAATTTCAACGTTGAATTGATCGCCGGGAGCGACAAATGATTCGGGCAGCATTGACATTTGTATTCGCGCAGCAACGTCAAGCTCGGCGGCAATGCGTTCTTTTTCGATTGTTACTGAAGCAAGATTGGCGATATACTCGCGCAGCCGCGACTTCATTTCGTTAAACGAGTTGGCAAGCTGCCGCAGTTCATCAGCTTTGGCGCTTACCGTTACTTCGGCATCCAAATTGCCGGCGCCGGTTTCTTCAACCTGATAAACAAGTTCTGTTATGGGGCCCGCAATACGTTCAGAAAGAAGCACGGCGGAGCGCACACGATAACTGATAATGGCAATGCTCACCAACATCAGTGCAAAGAGCATAATAAGGATTGCCTGATTGGTTCCTTTTTTTGCTTCATCACCAAGTGTTTCGATATTGGTGCGCAGGTCGGAAAGTCTTTTGGTAATTGAACGTTCATCAACGGAAAAGCCGAGCGACCAATCCAGCGTGGTAAGCGGGCAAAAGGCCACATAATTTACCATACCGTTAATACGAAGATCGACAACACCCGTTTCCCGGACAGTCATCATCTTGCCCAGCGAGCGCAGGCCATCGGAATCACTTTCAAGAAGATTTTCGCTGGTAAGTTCACCCGTTTTTTCGTTAAGATGAATGCCGCTGCCATCTGATGAAAAAAGTTTTGTTCCTTTGTTGTCAAGAAGAAAAACAACGGTATTTTCACCAGGGGCGGCGGTTTCAATAATCTGTTTAAAGTTGGTAAATACAACCCCGTTTCCGGCAATGCCCTTAAAGATTTTTTGTGAACCGCGTATTTCGTAAAATGGCGCTGCACAGGTTATTGTGGGGCCTGCGCCGGATATATCCAGGTAAACGGCACTCCAGCACAGACGGTTTTCTGTCTTTGTGTTGATATACCAGGAACGCTTGCGGGCGTCGTAATTCAAAAATGCCGAATGATCATCGCGGGTGATGATAAAAAAACCGGCTTCTCCTGCAAGATAACTTGCTGTTATGTCACCGTCCATTTTGCCAATCTGTTTGAAAATATCGCTGATATTGGCAGCAAGCCGCGCTTCATCCATAACATTCGGCACCGCCCCTTTGCTGATATAAAGATTAACTTCGCCCATCTGACCGGTTATTTCACCGTCTCCGATAAAGTGGGTTTCGCGGGGACGGTAATTTTGAGGGGCTGAATAAAAACCGGTCGTTACCTCGGCAAGCATTGCGGTAAGGTTTTGAATCTCGTTAAGGCGCACGTCGATGATATTGGCCATGTCTTCCGCATGAAGCAGCATGTTTTCTTTAAGCTGACTCTCCAGCGCGAGTGAACTTGTCGCGGCGGTGGTATCCGTCATGTCATCAGAATTATGGGTGATGATGGTCTTTATCCACAGGAGAGCGAAAATAAAAACGGCGGCGAAAACAAGGATTTCACAGATTGAAGATGTAAGAACAGGCGTGAGTATCCGTTCCCGCAAAGTATTTCCACGCGCCTCAAATACCAACATGCTCAAAGCATACCAGCCTTGAGCATCTCCGGCTAGATAGTATGCTGCCTCCTCCTCACAGCCCTCCATTTTTCAGCTAAACAACACGCCTAATCAAGTTGTTCTAACGGGATGGCAGCCAAGTAAATACATTGCGCGTTGCCCGGAGCGTTCCGCTGCTACAAAAATAGCTATCCACAACTTCTGAAACCTGAAGCACGACTGTCGTCCCTGCTGTCCAGGCGGCCTGCGCCATGAAGGGTGAGGTGCCGAACCAAGGGCCGTCCGCCGGCACAGTAATCACCAGATTTTCTGTTTCGCGTGCTTTTATTCGCCGCGCGTTAAACCCCGATGCGGCGGTGTTTTCGGCAAATGCCCGCCAGTCAACAAGCCAAGGATCGTGAAGGGCTTCCCCGCTAATTTTGCCATTTGCCCACAATGCACGAAAACGCAGCCAGTCAAAGTTGTAAGGAAGCCGCTTTTCATTAGCAAGAATGGCCAATTCATGGTACAAAACCGCATCGATTCCCTGGGCAAAACTTAAAACAATCGTCTTGCCGGCGGCATCGTAAGGGAAAATGGCTCCGGCAGGCTTCATCACACCGGCGCGAATCCCCCGCAAAGGCCAGGAAGGATAGGCCAACACCGGACTGGGATATTGATGAAGCACTTGTGCGCCAGAATACGAGCTTGTCCCGCTTTCTGCCCGCACGATATTTCCCGAAGCATCAATCCATTCAAAAAGCCATAGGGGTCTTCCCAATTCAGAAAGCCATATTTCTGGGATTTCAGGTGCTTCCAGCCGGTAGCTTTCGGTGATGAGCCCTTCGCTGCAGGCACAAAGAACGGCAAAAATCACGCAGGCAAGACTTATACTCAGTATGCCGTTCCGCACATTGGAACAATTCAAAATTATGTTCATAATCAAATAAAACGGCAGCAAACAGCACAATGCTTCGTGCAACGCTCTTATTCTGCGAAAAAAATGACATCTATCATTGTTGGTGATTGGCAGCGTGAACCGCCCGCGCTGCTCTAACAGGAGCCAAAACGGCAATTTGGAAAATGACATTCCCCGGCACAGCCTTTGCCGGAAAGACAAATTCCGCCATGCCCAAGTTCAATAATATCTTTTTTATTGAGGATAATTCCGGCGGCAAACTGCGGTAAAAGTAGATCGAAGATCGTTGCGCGGGCAAACATTACACAGCCTGGAAGACCGATAACAGGGATGTTTCCGTCAAGATAAGCAAGAAGAAACATCGCACCAGGCATGACCGGCGCGCCATAACACACGAGCGTTCCGCCCTCCTGCCCGATAATCCGGCGTAGAGCGCCCGGTGTGCAATCATCGGGATCAACGCTCATACCGCCGGTGCAGATGATAAGTTCCGCACCGGTTTTCCGCGCCCGTTCGACAGCGGCGGCAATGGCCGCGCTGTCATCACCGCTAAGTTCGTGAAAAATAACGGTAATGCCAAACTGTTCAAGCTTCGTTCGTACAACAGGTGTAAATGTATCAGAAATACGGCCTGTTGCTACTTCGCTGCCTGTTGTAATAATTGCCGCGCTTTTCAGCCGCCAGGGCAGCACACGGAGAAACGGCCGGGGAGCAGCAGCAGACGCTTCATTGAGCTGCGCGGCTTCAATCACCAGCGGAATTGCCTTCATTCCGGCAAGAAGATCTCCTGCACAGACTGGAGTGCCGTCCCGCAGCGTTGAGACCGCAAGACCGTCAATCGAATTAAGCTCAGTAAGCACTGCACGTTCAACCTGAAAAAGGCCGTCAATTTCAGCATAATGTTCAATTTTACCTTCAGAGGGGCCCCTACGGATAATGCCGCTGCCCCGGCAGATACGGTCAAGCTCTTCGGCTGCTTCATCTTCATGTAAAAAACCTTCGGGTTTTTCCCAAATATAAAGCCTCTCTTTCCCCATCGAGAGCAGAACCGGAATGTCTTCTTGTTTGACGATATGCCCCTTGCGGAAACGCGGGCCTTTTGATTGATCTTTAACAATACAGGTTATGTCATGACAAATCACATGACCTACAGCGTCTTCAACAGCGACAGTCCGCATCATACCTTCCGGCGCGTTTTTACGGCGGAGATAAACTCCCTGAACAGGGGATGAGCTGCCGTCGGTTTGGATTTAAACTCGGGATGAAACTGTACGCCAAGCCCCCAGGCGTGATCGGGCCACTCG
>JAITHM010000127.1 GCA_031279965.1 Spirochaetaceae bacterium | reverse complement strand
CCCCCCCCCCCCCCCCCCCCCCCCCCCCCCCCCCCCGCCGGGCGGGGCCCGCCCCCCCCGCAGAGGGTGAATGAACTGTGAACAGCAACAATCTGCGCCGCCCGTGGCAAGCTGTCCATGGCGGCCACCTGCCGCCCCAAGGTTGATTTAACAATCTTCATAAAAAGCTCCTTAAAGTCGATATAGGTTTTGAGTTTAGAATACCACAGTCTGCGCGGGTCTGTCAAGCGGCCTTTGGTGTTGCCAGGGCAAAGGCGCTCAGACGGTAAGAGCTTCAATTGCGGCGAGCGTTCCGGCAGGATGGCAGGGAGCGGCGGCACCGCTGTCCTTCCAAAGACCGGCAAGAACTGTCCCCGGCCCACATTCTAGTACGGCATTGACATTGAGCGCGGCAATACCCGCTTCTTCGTCTGTCCAACGCACCGGAGCGACAATCTGTTCTACCGCGCAGGTTTTTATTTCATCACCATGAGTAAGTTCCACGCCGCGCACATTGGAAAAAAAAGGAAGCTTGGGATCTGCAAAAGGTATTTCCCGGACTGCTTCGGCAAAGCGGCGGGCAGCTTTCTCCATCAGCGGACTGTGAAAAGGGCCGGAAACATTCAACCGGATTACCCGCCGTGCGCCTGCCTCTTTAAAACGCGCTTCACTGCTATCAAGCGCTTCTTTAAGACCAGAAATTACCGTTTGGCGCGGCGAATTAAAGTTTGCCGCATAGAGACCATCATGTTTTTCCGCTGTCCAGCAGGAAATAACCTCGTTCACCGCGTCACCGGTAAGCCCGATTACTGCCGCCATACCCGCACCTGCCGGACATTGTTCTGCGGCATTTTGCATTGCTTCGCCGCGTATTTTTACCAGTTTAAAACAATTTTCAACCGTAAGAACACCGCTTACAACCAACGCGGCATATTCACCAAGGCTATGTCCTGCAACAGCAACGGCGGTAATTCCCCGTTGCTGGAGGGCATATACCGCGGCAAGATTTGCCAGCGTAAGCGCCGGTTGAGCTTTATCAGTGCGTTTGAGCGTTTCATTATCTGCTTCCATAAGGAAGGTATGCATGTTCATACCAAGCGCGGCAGAGGCCTGGCCGAAAAGTTCCCGCACGGAAGGTATCGCATCATAGAGATCCAGTGCCATGCCGGTAGTTTGAGAGCCCTGACCTGGAAAAAGAAAAGCGTATCGCGCCATCAGCTCATGCCCCGGTACGGATCGTGCGGGATACCCAGAACGCTTTCGATTTTTGCAATAAGCACATCAGTTTCAAAAGGCTTTCGGATGTATCCTTTAAAACCGGCCTCTATTACCTGTTGAACAAAGATTTCTGTTGCCAAATGCGAAGTAAAGCAGATAACCGGTATTTTCGCAAGCGTTGGATTTCGCCGCAGTTCCTTCATAACAACAAAACCGGACATTTCAGGCATCTCAATATCAAGCAAAATAAGATGGGGCTGAGACCTTTCAAGCATCTTTAATGCCATAGGCCCCGACTTAGCTTGAAGAATATTAAATTTATCTTCGAGCAGCGTTTTTAGCGTACGCAAATTGAACGGTGTGTCATCAACAACAAGAATAGTTTTTAAGTCTTCCGCCATATCTATCCTCAAAAAGACTAGAGATTTGCCTCAAGAAAATCTTTCAGTGCGGCAGCGGCTTGTACTTCGTCTTCGCCATCAATAGTAATTTCAACAGTGTCATCACATTTTACTCCGAGTTTGAGTACGGCAAAAAGTTTTTTCAAGTCTGTTTTATTTCCGCTTTTTTCGATAGTCATGTCGCTTTTGAACTCTTTTGCCTTTTTTATAAGTTCACCAGCAGGCCGCGCATGAATTCCAATCTGATCTTTAATTTTGTAACTTATAGTTTGCATTTTTATCCTCCATAATAGCGCAAATTTTTCATTATTTTTTCTGATGCAGTTGCTCATAAAGGTCAATAAACGACAAGGCAATAGTCTTAAAGCTATCAGCCGCCATTATCTGATCTTCAGCATGAAGTACGATAAGAGAAATAGTAATAGGGCTGCCGCCCATTTCTTTTTCAAGAAGCTGATGATGAACTTTATGCCCGCTAATAAATGAGCGGTTCCCTTCTTCAATAAGATTTCGTGCTTTTTCTATATTGCCTTTTTTTGCTTCCTGAATTGCTTCAATAAAACAGGATTTTGCAGTGCCTACATTGGATATAATTTCAAAAATCTGTTCTTCTAAATCTTCTTCTGCCATAATTTGCTCCTTAAGATTGAAATTGTGTAAATCATATCACACGGCATAAAGAATGACAACAACACACGAACCGGTGCCGGCATTTCCAAGTTTCAAAAACGGCCAAAAAGGAAAAATGGGTTTAGCCCCCGGCTTCTACCCTCCAGCCGCTCTCGTTTAGAAAATAGTGATAACCTTTAACAGATTGGCAACGAGCACTTTGTTTTTTATACGTGAATCGATAATAATAAAGTTTGAAGGTTCGGCAAAAACCTTGGCATCCACAAAAGCCCGCTGTGCCGAAGAAAGCGCCTGCGGTATCATATAATAAGGTGAATCATCCACAAGCACTTTTATATTCGCCGGCATATACGAAACATTGTTGTACCACGAAAAAAGCACCGCGGGGACATCTACCTGCGCTTGAAAAAACGCCGCAGCCGGGCCGTACGCTACAACGGCGGCGGCATTATCCCAGCCGCGGCTTTCGTATCCATTGACGAAATCAAGCCCGCCCTTAAAGCCGCTTTCTTTAATTCCTTCAGCGAACGATTCTTGATCCGCCGGATTAAGCGGCACAGTGCAGATAAAGTAAATAGTTTCCCGCTTGTCTGGCGCCGCTTCCAGCGTTTCCAATCTTTCACGGGCAAGCAGTCCTGCACACGCGCCCGCACGGTGAAAATCAATATCTGTGTCATTGCGCACATAATAGAGCGGAGTATCTGTCTTTGGTACCGGATTGCGGTCTAAAAACACAAAAGTTTTTGTGGATAGATTCTTTTCGGCATTTAACCGTGCATAGTTTTCGGCGGCATCTGAATAGGCGAACGGGAAAAAAACCGCGGCAGGGCGGCCTGATGTATGTTCTATCGCTTCGATAATACTGAGAGCATCTGTATTGTCCTGAATACGAACTATTTTAACGTTTTTACGAATCTTAAAGGCTGTTTCAAGCCGCCGTATCTGTTCAAAGCGTGCGCCGTAAATCTCTGTAAAATAATTATCGCTTACGAGAATAACAGGCGCCTGCACAAAGAAAAAAAAACATACAATATTGAGAAATATAATAAACGCTATGTACGGCACATATGCTTCGCAAAAAATCTTTATATGCACACGGCAACATTATCACCTTGCATAACCGCAGTCAAGCTGATCGATGCACTCCAAATTATATGCTTGCCGTTATTTTTGGAATGTAAATATGCCCTGGCGGACAAACCGCTTGACATTTGTGACGGCATCGGATAAGGTAATGTCCAAAGCGTGGGCCGCTAGCTCAGTCGGTAGAGCAACGCCCTTTTAAGGCGTGGGTCCTGGATTCGATCTCCGGGCGGCTCAATTTAAACGGATAGTTTCTTGATATATCAAAGTTAACCCTGATTAACTCCTGCCCTATTGCTTTCTGAGGGACAATGTCCTTTCAGTGAGGTTCGCTGGTTTGCCTAGAGTGAATTTTCAGAAATCACTCGACAACTGGCCGCTATCGCTTGTATACTGCCCCCATGGCAAAAAAAGAGGCGCAAAGCGCCGCGTATGACGAATCAAAAATAAAGACGCTCTCGTCGCTGGAGCACATCCGGCTGCGGACGGGTATGTATATCGGAAGGCTCGGCGACGGCTC
>JAITHM010000149.1 GCA_031279965.1 Spirochaetaceae bacterium | reverse complement strand
ATCTCCACAGTTTCCATCTCAAAACGCTCCGGCTTCGAATTACCCGTTTGTTCCTCATTCCCAGACAGACCGGGAACAAAGTCATTTACGTTCAGTGAAAAAGCGTCATCGCCTTCGCTGGGCATACGAACACCCTTGTCGAGAGTATACGGTGAATCATTATTTTTGTAAAGAGTATCCCCCTCGCCACGCAAGCTGCTTGCTGTGGCGGCAGTAGATGGCGATCCCGCCATTCCGTTTGTCGAGGTTCCGGGCTCCGCGCTGCTGTACTCAAGCCCGCTGGAGAGCGTCAACGTGTCCGGCACTGACTGCCCCGGGGCTTCTTCCGGCGCTGCTCCGGCAGGTTCTGCCGCCGTTCCTCCAGTCAGGCTCTCGACAGCTCCCTCGTCACCGGGTAGGTCTGGCAGCCCCCCATAATCCGGATCAGCACCGCCATAATCATCATCCCTGTTCACAAAGAGAAAATTTTCAAAAATAACTCCGGCAAACGCTGTTAAAATGAAAAAAAGCGCGGCAAAAAGCATTGCGCGAAGCAGGGCAAAGCCAAGCATCGTCTTGCAGATAAGGCTTAACGCGCACGATGCAACGAAGGCCGCACTGGCGGCAATAAGTGCTATTCTTGGATTAAAGCTCATTTGGGCCCCTCCCTCTCCTCCTGATGCTAGCCGAAGATGCGTTTAACCATCTTGCCGAAGCCGCCGCCGTCATGCAGCTCGGTTTTTTCCAGGCGGCCTACAATGTGTTGGACACACTGCGATGCCCGGCAGCGCGGAGATTCGACCATAAATGGCCGTTGACGGAGCACTGCCTGCGAAACAGCATTGTCGTCCCAAACAAAGCCTAAATATTCCAGTTTAAGATTAAGGAATTGCCCGGCTATCGATGTCATACGGTCGGCAACTGCCTTTGCCTCAGCGACGCTGTGTACCGAATTAACAACAAGCTTAAGCCCCATATTCAGATTATCAATCTCTGTTGCGATGATTTTGATAAGGCCGTAGGCATCGGTAATGGCCGTTGGTTCCGGTGTCGTGATGATAACCACATCATCGGCGGCGGCGATAAAAGCGAGCACATTGCTGTGAACGCCGGCGCTGGTATCAATGATGATGATGTCGGCGTTTTGCAGGGTGTTAAGCTCTTCAATAAAGTTCTGGCGTTCATCTTCACTTAGGTTGGCAATTTTTGAAAAGCCTGACGCGCCGGGCACAATGGATATGCCGTATTCAGTTTCCACGAGAATTTCCTTCATGGATTTTTGTTTGCGGATTACATGATACAGGCTGAATTTGGGAATTATTTTAAGCATAACATTGACGTTGGCAAGTCCCAAATCAGCATCCATAACAACAACTTTCTTCCCAAGCCGGGCATACGCAATCGCCATGTTCACGGACATATTTGTTTTTCCAACGCCGCCCTTGCCGCTTGCGACGGTGATTATTCGCGTCTTTTTTTTGGATTTTGCCGGCGGGGCATTATCTGAAATGCCTGTTTTAGCCCGCATCATCTCGCGTAATTTTTCAGCCTGATCTTCCATCTTTCATTCCACGCGCCCGGCTGGGGCGCCGCCATTTAAAGTAAACCGTTTTTCCAGACGGTTTCTGTCCACATCAAAGCCTTCCAAATTGATGAGGAACCGGATAACATCCGCTTTTTGTATCGTCCGATGGGTGCTCTCTTGACCATCAGTAATAAACGATACCGATTTCCTCCGCTCGGCAAGGGCGCTGATCACATTTCCTACACGGGAGGTCTCGTCAAGTTTGGTAATAATTACCGACTTATACCCAAACGGCTCAAATTGAGCGGTAATATCACTAATATCTGCCGCTTTTGTTGCCGCCGTAATGGCAAGATGCAGTTCCGCGCCGCTGCCGCAAACTTCAAGCATTTTTTTCATTTCGGCAATTTCTACGGCATCGCGGGGACTCCTCCCTATCGTGTCTATTAATATTATATCGGCAGATTCCCGTTGTAACGTAAGATCCTTTTTTAATTCATCGGCATCAACGGGTGCGGCAAAGGGGGTTTTAAGCGCGGCGGCATATTCTTCAAGCTGCCGTGTGGCGGCAATGCGGTACCGGTCTATCGTAATAAGGCTTACATGCTTGGTTTGGCCGCCTTCAATACCCATCACATACCGTGCGGCCAATTTTGCAATGGTTGTTGTTTTGCCCACACCCGTGGGGCCTATCAGAATGATGATGCGGGGCAGCTTGCGGGGAATGCTGTCATTGTGGATGCTGATAGTCTCGCCAATAAACTCAAGGGTGTGTTGTTGAAGTTCCGTCCAGTTATCAATGATATCAAGTGAAAGTTCTTTGCGTATCCGTTCTAGAATTTTTTTCCGGTAGTTTGAGGTAAAATCGTTGTCTTCAAGTAATTCGGCAAGCCGGACAAGATTTTCGTCAGGCAGAGCTTGTTGTTTCCCGGTCGTGTCAACTTTTTCTCGCAAAAGACGGACTTCATTTATCAGTTCACGAATTTGAGGGTCTTGTTGAGTCAGTTTGCCTGCTTCAGCCAGGATTTTCTTTTTTTCTTCTTCTATATTCTGTTTAGCGGCAATGACCGGCGGGCGCACATAGCCTGTCGCAAGAAGTTCCTCCCGCGCCAAAAGGCCAAAAAACACCGGTCGTTTTTGAACTTCGGTCTTAAGAATAACCGCCCGTTCTCCATAGGTGAGTTTTGCTTTTTTCTCACACTCATCCCACGTTCTCCCCCAAACCGTAAATGGAACCATGCTTACACTATAATCGAAGTTTGCAACTCATGACATCCCCCAGTGGGGGAGCCGGTCATTCACAATTCAAAAAGATGCGGGGACATTGGCAGGAGACAGAAGGCCGCTTTTAAGCCGCCCTCTGCCATCCAACATCCAAAGCCTATTTGAGTGTAGGCCATTTTCCTTGCGAAAGACCGCTAAAGTCCCAGACGGTTTCGTCCCAGGCAAGGCCGTCTGAACCGGTTGTCCAGGTAGCCTTGAGTTTAAAGTCTTCAAGTGAAGTTCCAAGGCCTGCCACAGTTGTAAGGCTGCCTGACGCATCGTTGAGAGTCCCCTCGTCTGTATAGCCGGTATACATATCAAGACGCGCACGGTTGTTTTGATAGGTAGCCGTGCCATTGGCCATGCCAACGAGTCTTCCAGATTTTGAATACGAAGATCCGGTAATGGCAAGAACCTTTTCGTTTAACGCGGCAGATTTGCGTATGGTAATGTTAGGACTGCTGGTAGCATCGCCCAAAAGTCCTGCGGCTATAATATTTTGATTGTTTGAACCATAAATGTTCTTTGCAATTATATTTCCCGATGCATAGGACTCTTCAATAGTCAGCGAACCACCATATTTTTGTCCGACAAGCCCGCCGGCGATTAATGTCTTTGAAGCATTATGATTCAACATAATGTTACCGGCTGCGTAGCATTGTTTTATGTTAAGAGTACTGAAGGCTTTTCCAACAAGGCCGCCAAACCCCAGCGTGAAGCCGCCACCAATAACGTTACCGGCGTCTAATGAAATGTTGATGTTTGTGACGCACCTTTCAAGAGTAACGTCCGAACCAGGAGAAATTTCACCGATAATACCGCCTGCAAGTAAAAAACAATTTGTGACGTTCACAGGACCATAATCAAGGGTGCCTTTTACCTGCACATCTTTAACCCATATCGTTGCACTGCCATTTACAAGACCAACAACTCCGCCAAAATGACTTGCTGCTGTTCTTGCTTCAACGGGCAGTTTAGTCGAAACTACAACGGTAAAATCCTGGATAACAGCGCCATCGGATACTTTATCAAAAAGTCCGGTGTCGCCTCCTGTCTTATCGAGCACAAGTCCGGTAATCGTGTAGCCGTTGCCGTAGAAATGCCCGCTGTATCCATCAGGGCCGTCCCATGCGCCGGAATCCGCAAGATCGATGTCGCTTGAAAGCGCGAAGTCTTTATCTTTTTTCTCGCTATCTCCCAACAGCGCGAATTCATCGGGGTTAGAAATCCGAATACCGGCATTGGTTACATTCAGCGCTTGGAGCGCCGTGCCCGACGAAACTACCGCCGCAAGCACTTCGCTCACATAATATGTGCCGTCATTTGCCAGCAGCGTCACAATGAACGACTTGGGCGTATAATCCAAACCCGTCGTCATCGACCAGGTTGTGCTTATCGCCGTCTTCGAGGCCAGCGTTGCCGTGCGCCCTTGCATGGCGGCATCGCGGC
>JAITHM010000132.1 GCA_031279965.1 Spirochaetaceae bacterium | reverse complement strand
ATTGATGCCTTGACTGTATATGAGGAACCAAGATACTTCTCAATTGTTTTTGCCTTCGCCGGCGATTCAACAATCACCAGAGTCTTTTTTTTTAGAGCAGGTTTTTTGAGAGGAGTCTTTTTTGTTTTTAATTTTGATGTTGTTAGTGCCGCCATATTATCTCCACTATGAATAATTTATGTTTTATTATCATCTCTGTTCTCTGCGTCTTCATAATCATTATCCTGTTATTCAAGCATTTTATAACAAAGAAGATAAGTCATCTAATTCAAGCTCCCGGGCAAGGTTCGCTGCCAACGAAAGCTGCGCGGTGCTTTTTCGCGGGGGAATTCCCCATTCCAAAAGCACATCCTCTGCTGAATGAACGATTTTTGCGCCATCATCCGCAAGAGCCAGGCAGCCGTCGCCCAAAGGGCCTTCAACACCGGCGGCAACCCAAAGATCACGGTCGTGTTCAAGTGCAAAATCCGCTGTAATAAGCGCACCTGACTTTCGCGGCGCCTCAACAACAAGCGTCGCTGAACACAAGCCGGAGATGATTCTGTTACGCTCGGGGAAATGCCAGCGCTGAGGCGGTGTTCCCGGCGGGTATTCACTCAGCAGCACCCCGCCGCGCTCCAAAATACGCTGTGCAAGCTGCCGGTTCGCTGAAGGGTAGATCATATCGGCGGCAGAACCAAGCACTGCGATAGTTGCACCGCCGCCGTCGCAATTTCCCCGGTGAGCCATTGCGTCAATACCAAGAGCCATGCCAGAAACGACAGAAATGCCAGCCTGCCCCAATTCCAATGTTATACAATAGCACAATTCCAATGCTTCTGAAGAGGGCTTTCTTGTTCCAACAACAGCAAGCATTTTTTTTGCACAGAAAGCGCCGGTAAAATCCCCCCGGTAAAAAAGTACGGCAGGCGGATCATAAATCTCCCGTAACAGCGGCGGGTACTGTTCCTCGGAAATGGAAACAATCTGAATATTTCGCGCTTCCATAAGCTGACGGTCGCGCTCTGCTTGCCGTCGAACCTCATCAATATTCCAGAGAGGTATGCCCACATCAAATTCCGCCTGCGCGCCAGTCTCGCAGAGTATGTCCCGGTAAGAAAGACAGAGAAAATCCTCTTCACGGGAAAATTTTTGGCAGAGCCGCACGCGCTGCCGTTTCTTAAGGGCAGGAAGACGCGCAATTATCAGATCAAGATTACCCCGCTGTGTCACTTATTCACTCCAGGAACCCATCATTCTGATTTTCTGATTACGATACCGGACAAGAACGTCTGGAGTATGTTTACAAAGTTTATCAAGCTCTGTTGTCAGTGTTGATTTAATATGTGCCGCAACAGCGTCAACATCAGTATGAGCTCCGGTTTCCGGTTCTGGAATCACGCCATTAATTAGATTAAATTCATAGAGGTCTTCGCTGGTAATACGAAGCATAACAGCAGCATCTTTCGCACGGCTTGAATCATGAAGAAGTATTGACGCACAGCCTTCAGGACTAATTACCGAATAAATAGCGTTTTCCAGCATGAATATTTTATCACCGACACATAATCCAAGCGCCCCGCCGGACCCTCCTTCTCCAATAATAACGCAGATTACTGGAGTCTTTATGCAGCTAAAATCACGAAGATTGCGGGCGATAGCTTCCCCAATACCCCGTTCCTCCGCGCCTATTCCCGGATAAGCGCCCGCCGTATCAATAAATGTGATAATGGGGCGTTTAAATTTTTCAGCTTCCTTGGCGAGACGAAGCGCCTTACGGTAGCCTTCTGGATTTGCCATACCATGATTGCGGAACATGTTTTCTTTAAGCGTCCGCCCTTTCTGGTTTGCAAGAACCGTCACCGGACGCCCTGCTAAAAAAGCAAGCCCTCCAATAATTGCCGGATCGTCGCCATAGTATCTATCACCGTGGAGCTCAATAAAATTCGTAAAGACGCGGACGATATAATCCATCGCATAAGGCCGCATTTGATGGCGGGCCATTTCAACACGGCGCCAGACAGCCTCGGTTGACGAGGTATCTTTGACTTTGACGATGATTTTTTCAAGTTCGCCGTCAATATCTATGCTTAACTCACCTGCAATTTTTTTGAGCTCTTCAATTTTTTTTTCGATTACATTTGCATTCATAAAGCCATACTATTATCAGAATTTGTTTTTTTCAGTAAGGGGGCAGATGGGCTGTACCAAAACTTTCAGATTTGGGAAGAATCACCAGAAAAAAGGCAAACCGGTAATTTGAAAACAGCTGCAGTTGTGCGACGGGGCGCTGCCGTGCGATACTTGCCCCGTGAAGCCTCGTAAAGAACCGTTGGATACCCAAGCCATCCTGGAAAAACTATGCCCCGATGGTGTAATAGCGCAAAAGCTGCCTTATTATGAAGCGCGTGACGCTCAGCTTGAACTTATGAAGCTTATCATTCGTTCTTTTAACGAAAACACGCTCGCCGCCGCCGAAGCAGGAACTGGTGTAGGTAAATCTTTCGCCTATCTTTTGCCGGCCCTCGAATTTGCCGCGGCGACCGGTGAACGTGTGCTTATTTCAACAGCGACAATCACACTTCAGGAGCAGCTTTTTGAAAAAGACGTGCCGCTTGTTAATTCCGCACTGGAAACATCCCTAAAAACAGTGCTGGTTAAAGGACGGGGGAACTTTCTCTGTTACCGCCGCCTTGAGGCTGTCCATACGGAATATACATCAGAGTTTGACCTGGACGACAAAAACACGATTAAAAAAATCGACGCATGGGCAAAAACCACCCCAACGGGCAGCCGTTCTGATGTGCCTTTTGCGTTCTCTGAAAACATCTGGAGCCGGATTGCCTCCGATGCGGACACCTGCATGGGTATGCGCTGCATTCACTACGAGGCCTGTTTTGTGATGAAACAGCGGCGTGAGGCTGCCGAAGCGCATATTCTTATCGTGAATCATCATCTTCTGTTTGCCGATCTTGCTGCTCGTGCCGAAGGAGCCGGTTATGAAACCACCGCCGTGCTTCCGCCGTATCAGCGCATCATACTGGATGAAGCTCACACAATAGAAGATGCAGCAACAAGTTTTTTTTCCAGCGAATTTAGCCGGCATACAATCAACCTTATGCTGGGGCGGCTTTTTAGACAGCGCGGCGCTTTAAAATCCGGCCTTCTGCTGCGGCTTCTTGCCTTTGCCGGCGGCAGCGATTTGACTAACGAATGGAATACCGCAATGGATGCGATCCGCGACACTGCGGCTAAACTTGATACTGCAGCCCTGGAACTTTGTGGAACCGAGAGCGCCTTCCGTCTGGTAGCCGCACGCGAAGATCTTATTACAGAACGCCTAACACCGTATTTTCTTGCTCTGAAGGCATCAATTATTCGGTTTACAGGAGGAATTCTTGACATGATCAATGAGGTTGAAAAGAAAGAAGGACTGCATAAAGATGATAAAAATGACCAAGACAGCGAAAATTCAAAAGATCAGCGTACAACAGATATTGAAATAATGCTGCGCGAGGTAAGTTCTGCGACCCGCCGTCTGATCGCTGTTGCAGATCTTTCTGACGCTTTTACCACCTTTAAGGCTTATCAAGATGATGTTTTTTGGGTTGAGCGGCGTATACCCCGGCGATATGCAAGCGCGCAAGATTGGGCTGTGTTTACTCGTGCCCCGCTTGATATATCACTGAGGCTTAAAACAGCCCTTTTTGAAAAGCACCGCACAGTTATTGCTCTTTCGGCAACGCTTACTGTGGCTGACCGCTTTGATTTTTGGGCAAAGCGCGCTGGAATAGGACTAGCCGAAGATGAATTCGGAGAAAAGCGGCATGTATTGACAGGCAATTTTCCCTCCCCTTTCCCATATAACCGAGTGGTACTTCTTGGCGCGGCAGAGGATGCCCCGCTCCCTGGCGATGCACGGTTCCGCGATTTTATCAATACAGCAGTCCTTCGCCTTGTTGAAGCATCTGGCGGTTCGGCGCTGGTCTTATTTACCTCATTTGAAAGTCTTGACAGCGCCTGGGCATTTGCCGCACCACATCTTGAAAAACAGGGAATACACTGCCTTAAACACGGCAATGACGACCGAAGCCGCCTGCTTCGCGCCTTCCTCAATGAAGAAACAAGTGTGCTTTTCGCAACCGACTCATTCTGGGAAGGAATTGACGCGCCCGGCAATACCCTCAGACTGGTAATACTTTGCAGACTTCCCTTTAAATCACCCAATGAACCGGTATTCGAGGCGCGGGCGGAAGCTATGGAACAGCGCGGCGGCAATCCGTTTATGGAACTTTCGGTTCCAGAAGCGGTCATCAAATTCCGGCAGGGCTTTGGCCGGCTTATGCGCCGTTCAAGTGATCACGGCGTTGTCGCCGTGCTTGACAGCAGAATCCTTAAAAAACGCTATGGTGAACTATTTTTACGTTCATTGCCCCCTACAAAAACGCTTTTTGGCAGTTTCGATGCGCTGCTTCGCACAACTGAAAATTTTTTATGCTGTTAGTGTTCTATCTGAAACAGACTGTGAAATAATTGCCATGAATTTGGGTGCGATTTTGAAGCCGGCTGTCACAACCCGCGAAGCGTGATAATGACAAGTTCAGGAGGATTTCCAATGCGGGGAGGAAAGCGCATAACAGAAAGCCCCCGGCTTATAATGTGCGTGGTTTCGTTGTGCTTATAAAGCCCGCCGCCATACCGGGGAAAAATCCCCTGATTCGGCGCATACAATCCGTTGATAAATGGCAGCCTTACCTGGCCGCCATGGGTGTGTCCTGAAAGTATAAGATCAAACGGATATTCAAGATACATGTTTATGCGTTCCGGCCGGTGTGCAAGCAAAATTTTATACCCGTGCAGCTGTGTCAGTCCGCCAAACGCAGTGCGCAGTGATTCTTGTTGATTGTAGGAAGGATCTTCAAAAATTTTCTTTACAGGGTCATCAACTCCTGCAAGCACAATGTCATTTCCTTTAATTGCAAGGCGTTTATATTCATCAGAAAGAATTTGTACGCCGCGAAAGCGCAATTCAGCACGTATACCGTTAATATCCTTACTCATATATTCATGATTACCGGCAACATAGTACACAGGCGCAATTCCCCGGATTCCGTCAAGCAGAAGGTAGGCGCCTGTCCGCGGCGTAACATCATCAATAATATCACCGGTAAGCACGATAAGATCAGGCCGGGCGGTTTTTATCTTTTCAATCAGTGTTGATTGGTCATTGTTATGTATGGTGCTGTGCAAATCGGAAATATGAACGATTATTATTTGAGTATGTGCGGCAATACGCGGCGTATCAAGCGTATACAGGACTGTTTTTAACGATGAACATGATGTAATACAGGCTGGAATCAGCATCAGGGCAGAAAGCCTCATAAATCTATCCTGTTATGAATTAGTATGATACTGGTACTGTGTTGATGCAAACGCGCTGTGATTGTGTATCGATTCGTAGCTTTCACATTCAATAACAAAACTACAATGTTGTTTATTGCGATAAAGCTTTTCAATACGCAAATATGCTTCGCGTACAACATCTTCTACAAACTGAGGATTCTTGTAGGCCTGTTCAGTAACATATTTTTCATCCTCGCGCTTTAAAAGCGAATAGAGCGGCGACGACGCAGAATCTTCAACGGCTTTAATAATGTCTTCAATCCACAATAACTCTTTTGATATATCCGCAATCACTTTAACATCAGCACGCTGATTATGTGCACCCATCTCGGAAATTGCTTTTGAACAGGGGCATAGTGTTGTAACCGGCACCATCACTGTAAGAAAAAGCTCGTCGCCGCTCTCACCTGATGTTCCTTCAAGCTCGCACTGATATTCCATGAGGCTTATTTCACGGGAAATAGGGGCGTTTTTTTCAAGATAATACGGAAACGAAAACTTGCCATACGCGCGGGGAGCCTCAAGCTGAGTGCGTACATCCTGTATCATTTCAATAAAACGCTGGCTATGCAGTGCGTCTTTATACCGGTGCACCAGGCGGGTAAACCGGCTCATGTGAGTTGCTTTAACATCCGAAGGAACTTCGACAGCAAGCTCAATCGTTGCAACAGGGGTCTGAGGAGCAGCACCGCCTTTAACAAGAAGACGTACTGGATAACGAAGCCGTTTAATACCGACTTTCTCGAGCTTGATCCCCCGGTCTTCTTTGACGCGCTGAATATCTATCATTGGTGCCTTTCTCCATCGCCCCACCCGGATAATTTAGCCCGGGTGAGCCTCCAACGTCAAGCCGCAAATATAGTATTGGTCAAACGAAAGCGACCGGTTTAAGTCCTCTCCCAGCTTTTCCTTATATTAGTGTGTTTATGACGGACAAATGGTGTGCGCGGGGGCTTTTATCAAGCGGGCGGAACAGGCTAAAATACCGCGTTATGGCGAAATATCCGTTTGAAAGCATAGAGCCCAAGTGGCAGAAGTATTGGGACGAACACCAGACGTTCCGCGCG
>JAITHM010000074.1 GCA_031279965.1 Spirochaetaceae bacterium | reverse complement strand
GATAATTTTTCCGTCGGCTCCGGGAGTTTCCCTAAGATTTATCTCTTCACTTGCGGAATATGTTGTAACAGTTGTTGTGGGATATTTCAGAGCTATCACGCCCATAACAACAGCCAGTATCAGAAAGCCCAAAGTTACAAATATATTCTTGGAATATATTTGTGCAGCTTGCTGTCTTTCCATGATATATGGGTCTTCTTCCGTTTCATCTGCATCATATTGGACATCAATCTCTGTCTGCATTTGCACGCTATCATTAACAACTTCCTCAGCCACGTTTGTCTTTTCTTCAATAACAGGCATATCTTCCCGCGCCGCTGCCACCTTCCCTGCAACGGCTGCACCGCAAGACGTACAAAACTTTATCCCTGTAGATATTTGTTTTCCGCATTTAGTACAAAAAGCCATACAACTTATCCCTCCGCAGATTCGTTTTCAACCGGGTTTGGCTGAATTTTTTCGGTTTTATGTCTTTCGCCGATTAGGATTATTTCGCCTTCCAATGGTTTCAAATGTTTTGTAAAAACCATTCCAATTAGTACGGTGATGCCGACAACAAATATTCTGCTAGTCAAAGCAACGGCGAACCTTCTGCTAAAATGCTTGTCTAAGAACCTAAATGTAATTGAAGTTGCGGCACTTGAAATAATCGCAAGTAAAATAATAGACAAATATACCCAGTTTCTGAGAACATAGGCCTCTCCCATACTTTCAATGAATATTGCAACACTCCATGCAAATAGATATACCCCGCAGCCAATTTTACCAATTGTTCCTTTACTCCACAGAAATATTGGAAATGTGTAAAACAAAGCTTTGAACATCAAAACCATAAGTTTGAACGTCCAGAACATAAGCCAGAGTGGGAAAACAATCATTTTTCCAATGCCTTTAAGTCCAAAACCTACTAATCGCGCGTTTGTCCCTATTGTGTCAATAAATACAAACCTTTGTCTAAAACCGCTTCCTATTCTATACCATGGCATAATTCTCTCCTTACACACTGTTTGCATGGTAACAAACAGGGTTTATTTTATATTGAGCCGCCTCTACGAAGCCGCCCCCAAACGCCGGACGCATCCGGCGGAATTGGCTTTTACAGATTTCGGTTTTCTGATTTCTGATTTCAGGTTTTTGGCGATAATTCGGCGTAAACCAGCGCGTTCTGTTTCAATCTGATATACCGGCGGAAGGTCTGAAATCCGAAATCTGGAATCCGAAATCCCCGAATGGGCAGACCTCTCCCGTAAATTACGCCCTATTTCTGGTATATGGGCGAATTCGTGTGTGTGTGTGTGTGTGTGTGTGTGTGTGTGTGTGTGTGTGTGTGTGTGTGTGTGTGTGTGTGTGTGTGTGTTCGGCAGCTCGCCAGCTAAACTTGAGGGAAATTGTGCTGTGTTGTTCTTCCATGGTTCACCGCCTGTTTTCATACTGGAAGCAGGGTAACACAGGGCGGGAGAAAACGTCAAGTGGACAAAAACGAAACTGCGGAGAGCTTTACGGGAATGCGCCGGACGCATGACTAGCCCCAGAACGGCGGGCGCGGTATAGTATAATGAGGCGATTTTATGATTACTGTTAGTGGGTTGAGTCTTGCCTATGGTGAGCGAACATTATTTAAAGATGTAAACCTTAAGTTTACTCCGGGGAATTGCTATGGAATAATCGGCGCAAACGGTGCGGGAAAATCCACATTTCTTAAGGTGCTTGATGGTGAAATCGAACACGATAAAGGGGAAATTGTTATTCAGAATGGAAAGCGGCTTGCTGTTTTGCGGCAGGATCACTTTGCGTTTGACGATTATCCGGTGCTTGATACGGTGATTTATGGTTACCCCAAGCTTTATGGGATCCGAAAAGAGCGTGAGGAAATTTATGCGAAAGAAGATTTTAGTGAAAAAGACGGCTTGAGGGCAGCCGAGCTGGAAGGCGAATTTGCCGAACTGGGCGGCTGGGAAGCCGAGGCAGAAGCGGCGCGAATGCTTTCCGGCCTGGGACTTCCTGAAACAGACTATGAAAAGATGATGGCAGATCTTGACGAAAGTAAAAAAGTCAGGGTGCTTTTGGCGCAGGCACTTTTCGGCAATCCCGATGTTTTGCTTTTGGACGAACCTACCAACGGTCTTGATCTTGAATCAATTTCGTGGCTGGAAGATTTCCTCATCGACTTCTCTAACATCGTTATTGTTGTTTCACACGACCGGCATTTTCTTAATGCTGTATGCACCCATATTTGTGATATTGATATGGGCCGGATTACTGCTTTCGCTGGAAATTATGATTTCTGGTATAAAATGAGCCAGATGCTTCAGCGCCAAGCAAAAGAACAGCTTAAAAAACGCGAGGACAAGGCAAAAGAACTTAAAGAATTTATTCAGCGTTTTGCTTCAAATGCCGCAAAAAGCCGGCAGGCAACAAGCCGTAAGAAAGTGCTGGAAAAACTTGATCTGGACAGCATCACTGCAACCAGCAGAAAGTTTCCGTATGTTGGCTTTAAGCCAGAGCGCGAAATAGGGAACAATGTGCTTCGTGTAGAAAAGCTTTCGCTGAAAAGTGATGACGGCTCGCTTCTTGATTCTTTTTCGTTTATTGTGCAGAGAACCGATAAAATTGCCTTTGTCGGACAGGAACATCAGGCAAAAACGGCGTTGTTTGATGCGCTTGCTGGTGTCCGCCCTGCGGAAAGCGGCGATATTTACTGGGGGCAGACGACCTTGCTTTCCTATTTTCCCAAAGATAACGCCCCATTTTTTTCCGGCAGCGAGCCGATTACTACCTGGCTCAAGCAATATTCAAGCGACCAGGACGAAACCTATGTGCGGGGCTTTTTAGGACGGATGCTCTTTTCCGGCGATGAAGCGCTCAAGCCGGTAAATGTGCTTTCTGGCGGTGAAAAAGTGCGTTGTATGCTTGCCAAAATGATGCTCTCCGGCGCCAATGTACTGATTCTTGACGAACCGACCAATCACCTTGACCTTGAAGCAATAACGGCGCTTAACGACGGTCTTGCCGCCTTTTCTGGTGTTATCCTTTTTAACGCTCATGATCATGAATTCGTCCGCTCGATTGCTACGCGCATTATTGAACTGGTGCCTGGCGGCTTTATTGACCGGCAGATGCCGTTTGACGATTACCTTGCCGATGAGCAGGTAAAACAGCTTCGCATCGAGGCGTATCACGGCCATGCGGACAAGCTTAGGATTTAACCGCAAAACAGGAGTGCGCAATGTGTGGAATCGCAGGTTATGTCGGATACCGGGAGGCGGCACCGCTTCTTACCGGTGCACTGCGAAAGCTGGAGTATCGCGGCTATGATTCCGCCGGCATCGCCGTGCTGGAGACGGAGGGTGTGCTTACCGTGTGCAAAGCGAAAGGGCCGCTTGACGCGCTGGAACGCCGCCTTGCCGAAGGAATGCCGCACGGGACACTTGGTATAGGGCATACCCGCTGGGCGACGCACGGTGAACCTTCCGATATAAACTCTCACCCCCATACCGATACGCACGGCGCCATTGCTGTTGTCCATAACGGCATTATCGAAAATTATCTTCCGCTCAAACAATGGCTGGAAGCACGCGGCGCTGTTTTCCAAAGTGATACAGATACTGAAGTAATAGCTCAGCTTGTAAGCTATTATTATCATGTTGAGGAGGCAAGGACACACACAAGCCTGTTTGACGCGGTGCTTTCTGCGCTGTACCGGCTTGAAGGGTCGTATGCGCTGGCTGTTGCCGCCGCGGCCTTTCCTGACAGACTTATAGCGGTGCGTAAAGATAGTCCCCTCATCATTGGGCTTGGCACGAAAGAGAACTTCCTTGCGTCAGATGCTCCGGCGCTGCTTGCACATACGCGGGAAGTCTATTATTTGGAAGATCATGAAGCCGCTGTAGTCTACCGTGATCATGTTGATCTTTACACCGGCGAAGGTGAGCGCATCATCAAAAATCCTGTCCATGTTGATTGGGACACTGCCGCCGCAGAAAAGGCCGGATATGCTCACTTTATGCTTAAAGAGATTCACGAGCAGCCCCGTGCCGTTACAGATACGCTCCGCCCCCGTCTTGTTTACGACAGCGCGGGCATTCCCTGTGATATTAACTTGGACGCGCTTGACCTGTTCAAAACGCCGCTCCGCCGCATTGTGCTTACCGCCTGCGGAACTGCCGCTCATGCGGCCATCGTAGCGAAATATGCTTTCATTAGGCTTGCCCGTATTCATGCCGAAGTTGAGCTTGCGTCGGAGTTTCGCTATGGCGAACCGCTTCTTTCCTCTGATGATCTTGTCATCGTTGTAAGTCAGTCCGGTGAAACAGCGGATACGCTTGCCGCAATGCGGTCTGTTAAAAAATCAGGCGCACGGCTCCTTGCCATTACTAATGTCGTAGGTTCAACGCTGGCTCGGGAGACTGATGCAACGTTCTATACCTGGGCAGGCCCTGAAATCGCCGTTGCTTCAACCAAAGCGTTTACCACTCAGCTTATCTGCTTGTACCTTATCGCCCTTAAAGCAGGCTTTGTACAAGGAGCATTAAACAACGAACGCTACCGTGCGGCGCTTGCCGGACTGGAGGCGCTGCCCAGTGGAATTGAGGCGGTGCTTTCCCAAACAGAGCTTGTCCAGCGTTTTGCCGCCCGGCAATTCAACAAAAGCAAGGTGTTTTTTATGGGCAGACAGTTTGATTACGCCACTGCGCTGGAAAGCGCCCTTAAGCTTAAAGAGATTAATTATACTCATTCGGAAGCTTTTGCTGCCGGTGAATTAAAACACGGCCCCATTGCTCTTGTTGATACAGATACCCTTGTCGTAGTTATTGCAACTGATCCGGCGCTTTTTGATAAGGTTGTGTCGAACATACGCGAAGTACGTTCACGCGGCGCGTCAACGCTGGTAATTACCAGGAAAGGCGCGGGCGAGACGGCCTTTGCCCCTGTTGCAGAAGAAGTGCTCACGCTGCCAGAAACCACCGAAGCAGCATTCGCTCCGCTGCTCGCTGTAATACCTGCTCAGCTTTTTGCCTATTACTGCGCCGTGCAGCGCGGCAACGATCCTGACAAACCACGTAACCTTGCAAAGAGCGTTACCGTGGAATAACCCGCATAACCAGACACTCCCTGAAAAATCAGAAATCCTTGTTTGGGCGGCAGGTGGTTGTTTTTTTTGAGGTAACATGGTTTATTGAGGTTATGGGCGCGTCCAGAAACAGTGCTGTGATGCCGGCAATTCTGCTTGCTTTTACCGCCGCCGTAATTATGAAGTGTTTTTGTTTTGATTTCATTATTACAGAAGGCAGATCAATGGTTCCCGCGATTCAAAATGGTTCACTTCTCTTTGTAAATAGGCTTGCGTATGGCTTTAAACCGCCCTTTATGACCACATATCTTGTTCGTTGGGGGGAGCCGCACGAAGGTGATGTGCTTATTTTTTGGACGCCTCTTGGCGAATTGGCGGTAAAGCGCTGTGCTGAACTTACATACGACGGCAAATTCTTCGCGCTAGGAGATAACGAACCTGCATCATTTGATTCACGTTCGTATGGGCATGTACCGGTTGACAACATTATTGGAAAAGCTGTAGGGATTAAATGAACGAAGAAGCCGGCGGGTACGCAACAACACGGCGCTGGTTGATTTTTTTTGCCGCGCTTCTTGCCGTGACTATCTATGTAATATTTCGTTATGGTGAATTGATGCTGGGAGCACCGGGCGCTGCTCCAGTGCGCAGGCAATCCGGCGGGGCGGAGCGCGGCGCAATACTCGACCGCAACGGACGCATTCTTGCCATTGAAGCGCTTTTTGGCAACATAGGCATTACACCTTCAAAAATCAAAGACAAAGATCTTGACGCGCTGGCAATCAATCTTGCGCCGCTGCTCGAAATAAGTGAAGACACGATACGGCAGCGCGCACGGAATGGGACCGAGTTTGTCTATCTTAAAAAAAAAGTTGATCAAGCAACGGCGCGCAGCATCGAAAAGCTTATTGCGGAAAAACGGCTCACCGGCATTACTGTTGATTTTGTCCGGGGGCGTGTTTATCCAGAAGAAACGCTTGCCGCTCAGATTATCGGATTTACCGGTGATGAAAATCGCGGGCTTGAAGGCATTGAATTCGCGTTTGACAACGAACTTCGTGCTCAAATCGCACCCAACGGCGACAATGTGCCGGGAAACCGCGTTATGCTTACTATTGACGCAAACATTCAATATATTCTTGAAGAAATTGCCGCCAAAGCCCTGGCGGAAAACAATGCAGAGGCGGTACTTCTTACTGCGATGGATCCGCGTTCAGGTGATATACTTGGTTCAGCATCGCTTCCAGGGTTTAATCCGAATAAATTTGGTGAATTTGACCGGAAACTCTGGTCGTTCCGGCCGGCAGTGTGGTCGTATGAGCCGGGATCTGTCTTCAAAATTTTTTCTGTGGCAAGTCTTCTTGACGGAGGCTTTGTTACGCCAACGACAAGCTTTTACTGTAATGGCTCTTACGACCATATAACAAACCGTGGTGAGCATATCGTGATTAAATGTTTGGGTGCACATGGAACGGTAACCGCCCGTGATGTTATCATCGTATCATGCAATGCTGGTGCTGGTTATGCGTCCGATCGTGTAAGCACCGATATTTTTTACGACCGCATCAGACTGCTTGGGTTTGGCTTCAAGACAGCAAGCGGGGCGCCGGGGGAGTCTGCGGGCTTTTTCCGCCATCCGTCACGGTGGTCATCACGAAGCAAACCGACAATTGCAATGGGACAGGAAATTGCTGTTTCAACTATGCAGATGCTTAAAGCGGCAACCGCTATTGCCACCGATGGCACAGTGCGCTCTCCGCGGCTTGTTTCCCGCATTGTAACAAAGGATGGCGTGCCCCTGCGCGATTACATTCCCGCTGATCCTGTGCGGGTCATGAAGCCCGAGGTCGCCCGTGCGATGCGTTCTTATATGCGTGATGTAACAGGGTTTGGTACTGGGCGGCGTGCATTTATTGATGATATACCATTGGCGGTAAAAACAGGCACAGCAGAAATCATTGATCCTGTAACCGGCTCGTATTCCAAAACTGATTTTATCGCAAGCTGTATGGCGATATTTCCCGAAAACGATCCGGCACTTGTTCTTTACATCACAATCTTTAAGCCAAAAGGTGAAAGTTATCTGGGCGGACGAGTTGCCGCGCCATACATCAAAGATACGGCCGAAGCGCTTGTTAATTATCTTGGCATACCGCGCGGACGGAATCAGCAATATACCCACAGCGGTGAAATTATCGTACCGTCACCTTCTATTCCTTCTGTAGGCGCAGTTGTTCCTGATTTCCGCACTATTTCCAAACGGCAGATACTGCCGCTCCTTCTTCGTGATGACTTAAATTTTGTTATTTCTGGCGACGGCT
Source organism: Spirochaetaceae bacterium (assembly GCA_031279965.1). Lineage (GTDB taxonomy): Bacteria > Spirochaetota > Spirochaetia > Treponematales > Breznakiellaceae > JAIRPU01. The sequence goes on along the minus strand of JAITHM010000074.1, from coordinate 3,479 downwards.
GGGTGCGCCGTCAGTCTCCGCCGCCAGGTGCACCGCTTACTTCAAATACGATCATTCACCTTGAATTTGAATAGCCGTTATACCCCTTCCCCGTTTATGGGGCTACCCGCAGGAAAGGGCTTTCGCTATGATAGACGTATGATTGTGATGAAATTTGGAGGAAGTTCTGTGGCAAATGCAGAACGCTTCCGATCAGTATCTGAAATCGTACGCTCTCAACTTGATAAGAAGCCGGTTGTTGTCCTTTCCGCGATGGGAGATACTACCGATCATCTGATTGACGCAGCAGAACAGGCATTGAGCACAGGGCCGGTAACCGTTGAACAATCACTCGAACTTATCACCAGCGTCCATCTTAACACTCTGCGTGATCTGGGACTTACTCGTTCAGTTCCGCCTGAAATACGCGAACTTCTTGCAGAACTCGGCTCTCTTCTTGCCGGCATTTCGCTTATCGGCGAACTTTCTCCGCGCAGCCGTGATTTTCTGGTTTCGTTTGGAGAGCGGCTTTCGGTACGCATTGCCGAAATGTACTTTTGTGCGCAAGGCATTACCGCCAAAGCGCTTGATGCGTGGGACGCAGGCATTCTTAGCGACGGTAACTGGACCCAGGCAGAGATCCTTGAAGAATCCCGCCGCACCGTTCCCGCCGCGCTCGCCCCACTGCTTGAAAAAAATATTGTTCCTGTCGTAACGGGCTTTATCGCAAAAAATAAAACGGGCGGCATTACTACGCTAGGGCGCGGCGGCTCGGACTTAACGGCAACTTTTATCGCCTCTGCCTGCACGGCTGAGGAAGTACAGGTTTGGAAAGATGTTGACGGCATCATGACCTGCGACCCGCGTGTAATTTCTCATGCACGGCCTGTTGCTCAGGTAACCTACGATGAAGCGGCGGAGCTTGCATACTTTGGGGCTCAGGTGCTTCATCCAAGGGCAATGCTGCCTTGCAGCATGACGGGAACGCCGGTACTTGTTAAAAATTCATATAATCCCACCGCACCGGGCACACGGATAAGCACACAGCTTGAGCGTGGAGTGTCCGCCGTCCGTGCCCTTACCTCGCGCCGGGGGGTAACACTTGTTGATATTGTCTCGGCGCGTATGCTTGGTCAAAGCGGTTTTTTGGGTGAGGTTTTCGCCGCCTTTGCCCGCCATAAAATTTCTGTTGATATGGTAGCCACAAGTGAAGTTTCGGTCTCTGTCACGCTTGATTCATGTTACAATCTTGATGACCTTACCTGCGAACTCTCCCGTATAGCCCGTGTCGAAGCGAAAGATAATATGGCCATCGTCACGATAATCTGCGATGTACGCCGGTCGTCCCAAATACTTGAACGCGCTTTTGCCCGATTTGGCGCGCTTAATGTGCAGGTGCAGATGATTTCTCAGGGAGCAAGCAAGGTGAATATCTCGTTTATCGTAAACAGCGGCGAGGCGGAAACAGCAATTCGCGGCCTTCACCGGGAATTTTTTGAGGCTGCGTAATGCGGTGTCCTTTGCCCCGTGTTGTGCTGGCTGGACGGCCCAATGTGGGGAAATCAACCCTTTTTAACCGGCTTGCTCACAAACGCCGCGCAATTACCGACCCAACGCCGGGCGTTACCCGTGATGCGATAGAAACGCGTACATTGATTTTAGACAGCCCCGTCACCCTTATCGACACAGGCGGTTTCAAGCTCGACCATGCAGACAACGATGAAGACCGCCTTGATGCGCTTGTCGTCGAACGAACCCTCGAGACATTACACAGCGCCGATCTTATTGTACTGCTCTTTTCCGCCGGAGAATTCAGCGCCGAAGATGAAGAATTTGTAAGCCTTGTGCGTCCGCTGTACGATAAAACGATAGCCTGCGTCAACAAAACTGAAGGCGGACGGCTTGTCGCCGAAAGCTGCGCTCTGCACCGGTTTGGCTTTAAAGAACTTCTTTTTATTTCCGCTGAACACGGAGACAATGTTGCGGAACTCTGCCGGATTGTTCATGAACGCCTTAGCGCGGCAGGCAAGATTTGTCTATCGTTCATTGAAGATGAGCCGCAACAGGAAGAACCCATCAGGATAACACTTATCGGAAAACCCAATACAGGAAAGTCAACTTTATCGAACCGTCTTACCTCGTCATCAGGATCATTGGTAAGCGAGATTGCCGGAACAACCCGTGATGTGATTGAAGGCTCATTAAGTTATAAAGGACGGCGGTTTATCACGCTGGATACGGCGGGCATACGGCGGAAAACAAAAGTTAATGAAGCCATCGAGTATTATTCGGTAAATCGTGCGATCAAGACGCTGGATGCCGCCGATGTTGCGGTGCTGTTAATCGATGCACTTGAAGGGCTTTCTGAACAGGATAAAAAAATAGCTGCCCAAGCCTCACAGCGCGGATGTCCGGTAATTTTTGCTTTGAACAAATGGGATCTTGTCCCTCCGGTAAAAAACGGGTTCACAGCAATGTCTGACAGACTACGATTTCTTTTTCCTCAAATGGCCTGGGCGCCAATTGTTCCGGTAAGCGCGCGTACAGGAGACGGCGTGGTGAAACTTCTTGACATGGTTATTAAAGTGCATACCCAGCTTCTGCGCCGCATCGAAACTTCAGTATTCAATGACTATCTTGAACGCTGGCAGATTGAATACCCGCCGCCTTCAGGCCCTTCAACACGCTTCAAAATAAAATATGGTTTACAAATTAGCGCAAATCCTGTTATGTTTAAGCTGTTTGTGTCGCGTCCCCGGGCATGGACAGAGGCTTATGGTTCGTATATTGCAAATAGACTGCGTAAAGACGCTGGTTATTCGATGATTCCCGTTCGTTTGGAAATTGCACCGTCGCGGGAAGACCGGCACCTACGGAAAAAACAGCGATGAATAGCTATAGTACCGGTGATTTAGAAAAACTTCTTGGTGAAAAAGGACATATTATCCGTTATTGGGAGAAAACAATCCCGCTTATTCAACCACGCAAAGACGGCGGCGGGCGGTTTGTCTATTCAAAACGTGATATTGAACTGCTTTTGCGGATTAAATATCTTGTCCACGAAAAAAAATACACGGTTGAAGGTGCTCGTGATGTACTTATGGAAGAGCTTTCCGGCGCGCAGCAGGATATAAAGGCGCAAATTGAAGCGCTTCGTTCCGATCTTCTGAACATCTATTTTATCAACCGGACTCACACAAGTCCTGCGGATGGAATTCCAAGCCCCTGCCGCACGGCGCAAAAACGCTCCGCCAAGAAAACAGAATTCAAACGCTAAACGGCCTTACCAAATTCCAAAGTGCTGCCCAGATTAACACTTTCAGCTGAGCACTTGACAAAATTTTTTAACGCGCGATATACTAATAGAATTATGAATAATAATGAGATTGTTCCTGATTTCGATGCTGAAAAGGATGACAGCCTTAAAATAGACCTCCTGCGGATTGAGGGGGTTGAACACGGGCTTATTTTATCTCTTTCTGGTTATATCGATACCTACA
>JAITHM010000023.1 GCA_031279965.1 Spirochaetaceae bacterium | reverse complement strand
GTGACGCACCGGGGAACCCCCTGTCATCCTGGCCTGATTCTAGAAACCTACAAAAACGCTGCGACGCTTCGGAATATGAGTCTTGAGGCGCTCAAGGAACATGTCGCCGCAAACGCCGCTGCGCTTTTTGGCACATAATTTCCTTATCTTTTTAAAATAAAGGTAAGGCACAGTAAACAATACCTCTGAAATCTCCGATAAATTAGTAATGAGAATGCGCATTATCTGGGCACTGTGCGGCGCGTTGGCCGTTATTTCACCGCTGCCGGCGGAGACTGCCAGTACTCAAAACAAAAGCTTGCAAGAAACACTCGATACACTTGAGGCACAACTCTACTGGGATAGTTTTTTTCAGTCGGGAATGTTCAGTTCCGGGGGGCATAATGCGTCATTTGAAACAGGAGAAGCGGGAAAGCGAGGCCCTGTTCTCTTCGATAATAAACAGATTTTCGACTTGCCGGTGCCTTTTGTAAAAGATGGCAAATTAACTTTTCCAGCAGAATTTGTTGTTTCGCTTAAACAGGCGTTTGAAAACTCCCGTCTTGATGACGCTTCTCATTTTAAAATTGCCGCGATCATGATTGATCCTGGACATGGCGGCAAAGATACTGGTGCAACCGGTAATCATGTTTTTAACGGGGAAAAAGTAACGCTTGTTGAAAAAGAAATAACGCTAACTGTATCAAAAGAGCTTTATTTACGGCTCCAGGCGGCGTTTCCCGATAAAAAAATTCTGATAAGCCGTACCGGAGACAGTTATCCGACCCTGCAAGACCGTGTTGCAATGGCAAATTCTGTAGCACTAAAAGACACCGAGGCAATTATTTACATTTCTATCCACGCAAATGCCAGTTTTAACAAAACGGCGCGCGGCTTTGAAGTTTGGTATCTTACTCCAGAACACAACCGGACTGTTATTAATAAAGAAACTGAGCGCGAATACCGGGGTATTGCGCCCATTATAAATGATATTCTCCAGGAAGAGTACAACCGCGAAAGCCTTCTTATGGCAAGCGCCATACATCGCCGTATTTCAGAGACATTCGGGGCAAAATTGCCCTCGCGGGGCCTTAAAGCGGAAGATTTTTTTGTTGTGCGAAAAGCCTTAATGCCCTCAGTGCTTGTTGAGCTTGCATTTGTAACCAACGAAGCTGATGCACGGCTGCTTGCAAACGAAGACGACTTGAAAAAATTTGCCGGTTCGATATATAACGGTATTATGGATTTTGTGCGGAATTTTGAGCAATCTGGAGGCTATATAGCTACGCCATGATAACGTTTAAAACCGTTGCCTGGTATGTCCGGTGCGTAATTATTTTGATGCAAAAACCAATAGCATGCTTGATTTGTATGGGTTTTTTGTCGATAATCGCTTTAGGTGATTACCGTATTTCTGGTCTTGTGCGGCGAACCATTGTGTTTTATTCGCCCAAGGCAGAAACAAAATTTGTTGAGGAGCGCTTTGTTGCGCGAACGGGAAGCAGGGCGGATGATATTCGCGTCTTTGCGGAAGAGGTTGCGTTGGGTCCCTCTGAATGGGATGCTGCGCCGCTTATTGACCGTTCGGCAGTTTTGGAGTCGTTCTTTGTGCGTGAAAACACGGTGTATATTGGGTTTTCAGAAGAAGCGGTACTGCCGCCAGCACCGGTTGGTATGGCTGCGGGAGATGTTCAGCACAATCTGCGAAGCATTGAACGCGACATCAAGCGGAATTTCCGGGGTATCAAGGCCGTGCGATTTTTTATCCGCGGACGCGAGATGCCTCGTGCGGGGTAGTTGACAAATTTTTTTTGTGTGATATAATGGCCATTAATTGGTTTATTATAAATTTTTAGTACGTATGGAAAGGAGCCATAAATGAAACGGATTTTAGTACTATTTGCCCTTGTTTTGTTCGCGGCAGGTTCGGTCTTTGCTGATGAAGCGGTGCTCATCGACTTTTCAAAGCTTGTACCTGATATTCTCGACGGTCAGCAGGAGCAAGGGGTATTGCCCCAAAATCGGCAGACTGTGATGGATTTCAGCACAAATGCTGGTAGCAGCTTCACTGCAGAGCAAAAGTCAGTGATGAAGACATCGTTGGCAGTCGAAAACTGGCTTGTTAAGCTTGCCCAGTCGTCAAAGACAGTGCTTAACGACAGCTTGAGTTTTACACGCATAGCAAAGTCAAAGCAGCACGAAAATGTAATGGGTGTGCGTGTTCACTTCCCCGTAGCGAATTTTAATTCCTACGCGAAGATTCTCCCCCCGTTTGATATTCCTGCTTATGAGTACACTGAAGTTAGCGAAACAGGGGATCTGAGCAAGCCTGCGGAAAAACCCGCACAGACGCGCTTTGAAGGCGGCTATGGGCTTGTTAAAAATGTGGGATCGGTCAAAGCAATTGCGGTTGATGCCTATGGTTTGAACTTTCCCTGTACGCTTTCTGCAATCATTATTGACGGAAGCGGTATTGAGCAGGTTGTCTTCCTTGGCCCGTTGAATTATGACGGCTGGGCGACTCTTCGCTGGGATAACCCGCAATATATACAGAATGTCCGCAATCGTGTTTATCACCTGAATCCGCTGTATCCGATACAAGCTCCTTACGTAAAGTTCGGTGGCTTTATCATTCAGCGCGATGCGGCGAATGCACAGATTGTTGACACTGACTTCGTTGCCTACTTCAAAGAAGTTCGCGTGTTGTTTGACAAGGCCGAGCTTGAAATGGAGCGTGACATCAACGATGAAGATACGTGGAGTATCATTGAGGATCGTGAGCTTGAGAAGGCCAAAATCGAAGGTAAAGACTTTGGTAAAGATCAGGTATTCCGCTACCTTGAAGAACGCAAACACTATACTGCTGGTGATGAGGACAAATTCCTCAATCCTGCTGCTGCTCAGGGTGGAGCTGGACAACAGTAATAGCGTAACTTAAAAAAGACCGAAACTGCATGGAAAATGCCGTGTAGTTTCGGTCTTTTTATTGTAATTTACAGCACTCCAGATTTAGAAAATTAAAATAAAGGACCGTTTTTCACGGTATGAAACGCTCGCTTCCCAATAGTGCCGATTTACGGTGTCAATATGAAGAAGACTATCAAACAAGAGTACTTATAACAAAAGAACTTGAAGTGTTCCTTGAACGAGCGCTGGCAAAAATGAATTCTCACCTTACTATTAAAGGGCGAGTAAAAAGTTTTCATAGTTTTTATAAAAAATATTTACGCTATTTACGGGAAAGCGGCGCGGATAAAACCAAAATTCCCGATGAAATTGGCATAAGAATTGTTTGTCCTTTTCTTGATGATATTGATGAAATAAAAAGAATAATCAAAACAATGTTTCGGGTTATCGAGATAGAAGAAAAAGGAAGCCATTATACGTTTAAAGAATTTGGCTATGAATCGCATCATCTTCTTGTTGAAATACCTCCTGTTCTTGGCGCGAAATACACAAAAAAATCCGGTGAAACTTTTGCCGGCGAAATTGCCGAAATTCAACTTCGAACCAATTTACAGGATGCCTGGGCAGAAGTAGAACACGAATTGGTTTATAAAGCAAGATTTGCACCGCTTGATACAACTATGCGACGTAAACTGGCGGCAATTAACGCATCACTTTCACTTGCCGATATGATTTTTCTGGAATTTCGAACCTATCAAAAGAAACTGAACAATCAGCTTGAAAAACGCCGCACCGATTTTTACCAAAAAATCGAAGGGGTCAACGACCAATTTTTATACGAGGGGTTGCCTCAGGTACAAGGTGAAGATTATTCACGGCCCCCTCGCGAATTTAATTCACATTCTATGGACGATCTTCTCCTCAACGCGCTGTACGCTCATAATAAAGGCCAATTTAAAGAAGCTGAATTTTTTTATTCTCGAATTTTGAAGTTGAAGCCGGTACGGCAACTTGAAGCGCTTGTTCACAAACATCGTGGAATGGCCAGTTTTGCACAGTCGCACTACCAGAAAGCAATCGACGATTTTGCCCGCGCACAGGAGCTTGACTCAAAATCACCACAACCAACTTACTATCTGGGGGTTGTTTATTCATGTCTTAAAGATTATAGCAACGCGATAGAATCCTTCAGTTTGTCTATTAAGACTGATCCTTTCCAGAAATATTGTTTTTTTCGCAGAGCGCAATGCTATTTTCATATTAGCGATTACCCCAAGGCACTTTCTGATTGTGAATCTGCGCTATCGCTGGATTCAGAATTTAAGCCTGTCCAGAAACTAAAAAACATACTGCTTGACAAGTTGAAATTGTAAACGCTGCCTTATTTATGGTAGAAAAAAAACTTAAAACGGTACATACTGATCTGAAATGGCAATAATAGAGTCGGTATTCCGCATAGCTGGCAGTCTTTGCCTCTTTCTCTACGGGATGAAGGTGATGAGTGACGGCATTCAACAAAGTGCCGGCTCGCGCCTCCAGGGTGTGCTTAGATTCATGACGGGACATCGCATCTCTGCAATACTTACCGGCTTTGCTGTTACCACAATTGTTCAGTCTTCCAGCGCAACTACCGTAATGGTTGTTTCGTTTGTTAATGCCGGTCTTCTTTCCTTGGTTCAAGCAATCGGCGTTATTATGGGTGCCAACATAGGTACTACAGTTACCGCATGGATAGTCTCTATTGTTGGCTTTTCGTTGAATATTTCGACCCTTGCTCTGCCGGCAGTTGGCATCGGCTTTATTTTAGGCGCTGTTAAATGGAAACACCGCGAAATTGGGAATATGGTGATGGGGTTTGGCCTTCTTTTTCTTGGCTTGGATTTTCTCACCCGCTCAATGCCCAATATAAGCGCCGATGATTTAAACTTTATTCGTGCTCATGCTGGTTCGGAATTAAGCAGCGTCTTCTGGGGACTAGGTATTGGCTTGGTGATTACAGTTATACTTCATTCATCATCAGCGACTACCGCAATCATTCTTACCATGGCCTACAACGGCCTTATTGATATGCACTTTGGTGCGGCAATGATACTTGGCGCAAATATCGGAACAACCATCGACGCGATGCTTGCCTCGATCGGTACTGCTTCTACCGCAAAACGTGCAGCACTTGTTCATGTACTATTTAACTGTATCGGCTCAATTTGGGCTATTTTCCTTCTTAATCCGATTCTTCTCTTTGTTGATAAAATAACACCTGGTACAATGGAAACGGCTGTTACTACCCACATGGCCATGTTCCATACGATTTTTAATCTTGTTAACACGCTTGTTTTTTTCCCCTTTGTCGCGCAATTGGCAAAACTTGTTACTTTTCTTATCAAAGACAAGCCCATCAGCACAGATGCAGAGGTTTATAAGATTTCATATATTTCCTCCATGCGTGACCCGCCCGAATTGAGCATCCTCTATGCGGAAACCCAGATACGAACAATGGCAGCGTTGGCGCTTTCTATGTATCGCAAATTGCGTGAATCGCTCAAGATACTCAATGAAGAAACGATAAAAAATCTTACTGCCGAGCTGGATAAAAAAGAAGAATATGCTGATCAAATGCGCGAAGAAATAACACGATTTCTCCTTGAATGTACCCGCCGACAACTGAATATTCATTCTGAACATAATATTTCAATTCTTATCCGTATTATTGCCGATCTTGAAGACATGACTGATAATTGCTATTCCATCGGCCTTATTCTTGCACGAAGCGTACAAAAAAAACTACTTTTTAAGCAGGATGAAATGGATGCGCTTACCCCTTACATGGGTATGGTTGAAGATTTCCTTGATTTTGTCGGCAGGAATCTTGGCAGTAAGCTAGGAATGGAACAGGGGCAATTTGCAAAAAAAATCGAAACTGATATTGATCATTCCCGTGACATGCTGCGAAAATTGGGGCGCAAACGAATTGAAGCAGGCGAAAACGTTAAAACAGAGCTTCTTTTTATTGATCTGGTTCGCCGTATCGAGCGCCTTGGCGATTACTGTTATAGTATTTCTGCGCTGCTTGCCAATATGGAGGAAGCATAAGCCGCTATGTTTCAATCACTTGTACTAATCATCCTCCTTGTGGCTTTTACCGGATGTGAGCTCCGGATAAATGGAGCTGTGAATCAAGCCGGCCGGGCGGAGCTTTCGGTAAGCGGAGCACTTGGCACGAAAATAACTGCTTTACTGCGGCGGGTCACTGCACAAAGCGGTGCCGCTGCGACACGTCCGCTTCTGGATGCAGCAGAACTGACGACACAATTACGCGCTATTGCCGGTATTGAACACGCCGAGTTTAAACAAAAAGGTTCTGGGGGTATTGAAGGTCAACTTGTCATCAGCAAGATTTCTTCGTTTATCCCTCAATACATTCCTTATACACTTGTCTGGGAGGAAGCGGCGCATAGTGGAAAAATGATGTTGAGAATAGACCGGACAAACGGCCCGGCTATCCTTGCTCTTTTTTCACCCGATCTTGGAGATTATCTTTCTGCTTTAATGGCTCCTATTGCAACCGGCGAGGAGCTTACAAAAAATAGTTATCTTGAATTGTTAAACTCTGTTTACAACGCCGAAATTGCCGCCGAAATTGCCGCCGCCCGTTTAAAATTAACGCTGACCGTCCCTGGAGAGATCAGCACGATTCGTGGTGGTGCATATACCGGCCGACAGGCTGTTTTTGATACGGCACTTCTTGATTTTTTTGTACTGGAAAAACCTTTACTATATGAGATTCAGTGGAGACAATAATGTGCAATACACTTAAAAATTTACAGGGACGATCGCTCCTTACCTGGCTTGATTATTCAGCAAGTGAAATTCGTGCGTTGCTTGAACTCGCGCGGAATGTTAAGCACGAAAAACACCAGCAGAAACAGCGTTTTGCCGGCATAAGTATCGCGCTGCTTTTTGAAAAACGTTCTACGCGGACACGTTGTGCGTTCGAGACAGCCGTTGGTGAAGAGGGCGGGCATCCAGTGTTTCTTTCCAACGATGACATTCAGTTGGGTGCCAAAGAAACTATTGAAGATACAGCCCGGGTGCTGGGACGCATGTTTAGCGCAATAGAATTTCGCGGGTTTAAGCAATCCACGGCAGAGGCCCTAGCGGCTTATTCTGGCGTGCCTGTTTATAACGGCCTTACCGACCTTTATCATCCAACTCAGGCGCTTGCTGATGTAATGACACTTGAAGAAGAGTTTGGCGATATGTGCGGAAAAAAACTCTGTTTTGTAGGTGATGGCAGAAACAATGTTGCGCGGTCTCTTATTGTGATGGCGGCAAAACTTGGAATCAATATTACTGTCGTGTGCCCGCCTGAACTTCAGCCTGGCGCAGAGTTTCTTGCCCAATGCGCCGAACTGTTTGCGGCTTCGGGGGCGGTCTGCGAGATAAGCCACGATACCACCGCGGTATGCGGCGCGGATGCAATCTACACAGATGTATGGGCTTCGATGGGGGAAGAAGCACAGAAAACAGAACGGGTGCGGCTTCTTGCTCCATACCAGGTGAATCGCCGTCTTTTTGAACAAGCAGATAACAAATCCTGTGTGTTTTTGCACTGTCTTCCTGCGGTGCGCGGTGAAGAAGTTACCAAGGATATTATTGATGGGCCGCAAAGCCGCGTATGGGACGAGGCAGAAAATCGTAAACATACCATCAAGGCTATCATTCTCGCAACACTTGGGTTGATTTAACCAACAATTCGCACTATGAACGGAACGATTCGGCTTAAAGACCGCGATGCAGTAATACAATCACTTCGCGCTGGAGTTGTCCCGCGAATAGCGCAGCATCTGATTCAAGTTGGACGTAAACGCGAAATTGAAGCAATGCTCCATGATATTGAACGGATTGTTGACGGCGGCTCGGCCGTTAAATTTGTCATCGGTGAATACGGCGCGGGAAAAACATTCTTTCTTAATTTGACTCGTTCTATCGCAATGGAAAAAGGCATTGTAACAGCAAATGCCGATCTTACCCCTGGCAAACGGCTTCATGCGACAGGCGGCTACGCAAAATCACTTTATAACGAGCTGAGCAGAAATATTTCTACACGTACAAAAATTGATGGCGGCGCATTACCGGCAATCATCGACCGCTTCGTTGCGACCGCCCGGAGCGAGGCACAGGGAAACGGCGCGGCGCTTTCTTCGGTGGTACAGCAACGATTGCAGCCGCTTACCGCATTGGTACACGGCTTTGATTTTGCCGAAGTTATTGTTGCGTATGCTCATGCGGATGAAATCTGCGACGACACAACAAAAGCCGCCGCGATCCGCTGGCTGCGTGGAGAATATGCGGCAAAAACGGATGCACGGAAAATGCTTGGAGTTCGCACAATTGTTGACGATTCAACCTGGTACGATGTTTTAAAACTTCTTGCACGGTTTGCACGGCTTGCCGGTTATAAGGGGCTTATGATTTGTCTTGACGAGATGGTCAACATTTACAAACTGAATAACAAACAAGCTCGTTCATCAAACTACGAACAAATACTGTGTATTGTAAATGACATGCTCCAGGGAAATGCTGAAGGGCTTGGTTTTGTAATGTGCGGAACCCCCGATTTTCAACTTGATACCCGGCGTGGTATGTTCAGTTATGATGCGCTCCGTCGAAGGCTTGGCGAAAATGCCTTTGCAAAGCAGCAGGGACTTGCTGATTTTTCAGGCCCGGTAATGCGGCTTTCCTGCTTGTCGCACGAAGATTTTTATGTCCTGCTGGAGAAAATCCGCCTGGTATTCGCTTATGGTGATGAAAAAAACACGCTTATTCCGGCTGACGCTATAGAAACTTTTATGCAGTATAGCGCACGCCAGCTGGGCAATGATTATTTTCGTACCCCAGGCACAACAATCACGGCGTTTATTAACTTGCTTTCAGTATTGGAGCAAAATCCGGGAACGGCCTGGGAGCCGTTGCTGGGAAACCTAAAAATCGAAAAAGATGACGGTGCCATACACGACAAAATGCTCGATCCTGATGATGATTGTGTTGAAGTATAAATACTCTATGGAAAAACCGCTATTTCTGTGATAAAGTCCCCCTTTGGAGGAAATAGTATGCGAACCCTGCTGGTGTTATTTTTTTCAGTTTTTTGCTTGTTGACGCAATTGGCGGTACACCTGTGATGGTTGCTGCCGTTGCCGCAGGCCGTGCAGGGCATAGAGCAAGGCGAAGAAGGCGCGCTTTTTTGCCCAAGAGCTTGTTAAAACATGCTGTCTAGATGCTGATCTTGATATATTTACAATGCATTAACCTGGATGGCTTGGTGTGACGTTTCTGACAAGCCTTGCGCTGGCATCACTCATTCTAGCGGTTGTTCTACTGATTCTTTTTTCATTTTGGGGAACATCTCGCCGGCCGCGTGCAGATGATTGGAGCTGGCAGGAGGAGATGCCAGAACTTCTGTCTGTGCCATCCCCAAAAAGCAAACGAAAAAAAACCATTGCAGGAGAAAGTTCTTTTCCCGTTACAGAAGGTCGGCGTGGAGATCCGCACACCTGCCCGGTCTGCGCGGCAAAATTTGAACACGGCGAATCGGTTCGCTCCAAAATATTTCCACCAACAGCACGAAATGACCGGTTATTGCATATTTCAGGCTGTTCGCATTGTCTTAACGGCAAGCGTCGCCGGGAATGTCCGGTGTGCGGCGCAGAGCTTGCATTAAATGAATTTCTTACCGCTCGTATTTTTCAACGGCCGGGTAAATCACATGTGCACATTGTCGGCTGTTCGCATTGCCGTAAACGGTAAATTAGAATGTTGTTGTTTCAACAAAAGGTTTTCTCAATTGGTTTGCCGCCCGTCGAGACCATTCTCCCGCATCGGCGCGTGCTGCAAGAAAGCTCCAAATGCCTTGTGCGGAAGTAGTTTTACCGTTGGCATAGAGCGCCGCACTCAAATAATAAAGCGTACGAAAATAATCGGATTCAGCCATATAGTTTTTTAGTTCCGTGCGGCGGTCAATTTCATGAAGAAGTTCGTCAAGCGTTGTATACTCAAAGTTATAACGTTTGCTGCGGGCAGCTTCGATAAGCACGGAATTCTGAATAAGCACGGCAAAGGCAAGGTGCGTTTCCGCAAGATTATGCCGTCCGGATTTGTAGCAGAATTCACCGAGCAGTCGATGTGCCTTTTCTGTTGCTCCATTGTTGTAGCGAAACATGGCAAGAAACGGATTAATACCGCTGTCATTGAGCGTGCGGGTCATGGCGGTACGGGCGAAGCTTTCCGGAGCGCTCCACATGGTGTCTGCCGCAAGTATTTTGTTAAGTGATGCTTCCATCTGCACCCAATTTCGCATGATACGATGCGTTTCCGCTATCTTATAGAGTAAATCGATATTCCATAACGGCTTTTCTGCCTCGACATGGATTTCCAGTGCTTTGGAGTATTGTTGCAATGCAATGGCATATTCACCTTCCAAGCGGTAGACTTCGCCAATCCAATACTCTCCTTCTGAATATTCTTTGAGTTTATTAAACAATGAAAGGGCTGTTTTTGCTGAATTGCGCAGGGCGGGGCGTCCCACACGATAAACAAGTTCATCCAGGGCTGCGGCGGCATCAAATTGATTGCGTTCAGCAATGTATTTTTCAATAAGGTCGAGCGCGTCACCAAAACGGCGGACTTCACCAATAGAAAGCAGATTAATAAACACCGTTTCCATGCGCGTGTAGCGTGCCTTTCGTTCAGCCCGGGCCTCTTCAAAAAGAGCCAGCGCATCACCAAATTCATGTTCCCGAAACGCCTTTTTTCCTTCTTCAAGAATAAACCAAAACGGGCGTTCGGTGGGCGGCATGGGCACACGTACCTGCTGCTGGGCGGTAAGTGGAAATAATACTCCTGCTATAATAAACAACGCTATCTTTTTCATGGAATCTTGGTTATTATCGGCAACTTTTTTATAAGTATCTAGAGACAGATTTCCTTAAAAGCACAGGAGAGGGTGGTAAAAAACGTATCAGCTCCGGTGCGGGCGGTATAAACTATGTTCGTTCAGACCGTGTTAGCGGCACCCGCCCTCGCCGTTCCCGCGTAGGAGGGTTGCACTTTGAGCATAAAAGGCCGTATACTAGCCGGGCAAGGATTAGAGATGAACGGACGAAAAAAAATACTTGTAGCAGATACTGAAGAACTTAATCTTGAATTTTTTGAACTTATGCTTTCCAAACTTGGTTTTGAAGTTGTAAAAGCTGATGATGGACAAAGCGCACTGGAGAAAATCCGGCAAAAAACAATAGATTTAGCTCTGGTAAACACAATTTTACCGCGTCTTTCCGGTTGGGAAATTCTTAAAACAGTCAAAGCAGATAAAAATTTAGCCGCGCTTCAAGTTATTTTGCTTTCTGATATTGATAATCTTAAAGAAAAAGTTGAATCCTACGAGCTGGGTGCAGAAGATTATATCTGCAAACCCTTCAATTTCTCCGTTTTGCTGGCAAAAATCCATCAAACAATGCGCAGTAAGGATTTTTATATCGAACTGGGAAAACATTGCGCCGCGAGGTCGTCATAATGGTGCATGAACACAAGCAAGAAGTAAAAAAAGCTCAGGCGATAGTAACGTTCAGCGAAACAACTTCTTTTACAGGCGTATTGCGTTTTAAAGAAACGCTCAAAATCCAGGGAAAATTTACGGGAACTATTGACGCAAAAGCTGGAGAATTGATAGTTGATAAAGGCGCAGTTGTCAAAGCCGATTCAATAAACGTCACCAGTATTACCATTTATGGAACAGTTCATGCTCCAATTCGGGCGGAAGATAAAATTGATTTGTATACCGGTGCGCAAGTGCACGGCGATCTTGTCGCAGGCAGACTTCGTATTGCTGATGGCGTCGTTTTCGAAGGAAAATGCTCTATGATAGACGCTGATAAAGAAGTTGAAATTTTTTCCCGGCCAACTGCCGAAATCAAAGCTGAATTCCGCCGCCTCAACGAATAAATGCTTCAAATTTGCGGGTGGTCATAGCGTGTGATGCGTGATATACTCTCTTCAATGGATGCACATGAACTTCGCAAAAAATACATCGACTTTTTTGTATCAAAAGGTCATGTCCGTATAGAAGGCAAAAGCCTGATACCGGAAAATGATCCTACAGTGCTTTTTACCACAGCAGGAATGCACCCCTTAGTTCCTTATCTTTTAGGGGCAGAGCATCCGGCAGGGAAACGGCTTGTCAACTTTCAAAAGTGCATACGAACCGGCGACATTGAAGCAGTTGGTGATTTTTCTCATCTTACTTTTTTTGAAATGCTGGGAAACTGGTCGCTGGGCGATTATTTTAAAGAAGATGCCATTCGTATGAGCTATGAATTTTTAACTTCACCCCAATGGCTTGGCATACCCCACGAACGGCTTGGTGTTACGGTGTTTGCTGGAGAAGAAGGCATCCCCCGTGATGAAGATTCGGCAGCAGTCTGGCGCAGTCTTGGCTTTCGTGACGAGCGCATCAGTTTTCGTCCCCGAGAAGACAACTGGTGGGGACCAGCCGGTGCAACCGGCCCCTGCGGCCCGGACAGTGAGATGTTCATCGACATGGGTAAAGAACCGTGCGGCCCATCGTGTGCTCCGGGCTGCGGCTGCGGTAAATGGCTGGAGATCTGGAATGACGTATTTATGCAGTACAACAAAGACGCAGACGGAAATTATATTCCGTTGTCGCGCACGTGCGTAGATACAGGAATGGGCGTTGAGCGTACCGTTACAATACTCACCGGTAAAAAATCAGTTTACGATACTGAAATATTTCAGCCTATTATACGCGCGCTGGAAAAAAAGACGGACGCATCAAAAATGTATCGCTATGGCAGCGATGACGAAAAAGACCGTTCGATGCGTATTATTGCTGATCATATCCGTTCTGCAACCTTTATTTTGGGTGATCCTAAAGCAGTAACGCCTTCCAATGTGGGGGCGGGCTATGTGCTGCGGCGGCTTGTACGCCGCGCCGTGCGCCACGGCCGTAAACTGGGTATTGAAGGCTGCTTTCTTGCGGCGATTTCCCGCGTTGTCATTGCTGAATTCTGCGGCCCTTACCCCGAGCTTGAACAAAACAGCGCTGTTATTCTGGATGAATTACAAAAAGAAGAGCTCAAATTCCTTGAAACTTTGCAAAAAGGCGAAAAAGAATTTGAAAAATTATTGCCCAATCTTCTTAAAGATCCCAAAAAGGTAATGTCGGGACGGCTCGCCTTTAAATTGTACGATACCTATGGCTTCCCTATTGAACTTACCGAAGAGTTGGCTCATGAAAGCGGCCTTACCGTAAATAAAGCAGAGTTTGACGCGGCATTTGCCAAACATCAGGAAGCATCCCGCGCCGGTGGCGATGTGTTCAAAGGCGGACTTGCTGATCACAGCGAGATAACAACAAAGTATCATACTGCCACGCATCTTTTACAAAAAGCCTTGCAAATTGTACTTGGATCTCATGTTGCACAAAAAGGATCGAATATCACTGCCGAGCGGCTTCGGTTTGACTTTTCGCACGGTGCTCCAATGACACAGGACGAAATTCAACGTGTTGAAGATCTTGTAAACGAACAAATTACCCGGGATCTGCCTGTTACGATGGAAATGATGAGCCTTGATGCCGCGAAAGCAGCGGGCGCAATGGCTTTATTTGGCGAAAAATACGAAGCACAGGTAAAAGTTTATACCATAGGAGACTTTTCCAAAGAAGTCTGCGGCGGCCCTCATGCAGATCGAACAGCGGCACTGGGTCATTTTAAGATTCAAAAAGAGCAATCATCATCATCAGGAGTGCGCCGGATTCGCGCGGTGCTGGAGTGAAGCGCTTTATACAGGGAATGTTTTTCATTATTGGCGCAGTCCCTGTCTGGGCGCGAAATTTTGACGATGTTGTTCTCCAGATTCCAGAAAAAATTCAACGCGCCATTTTTAGCAACGAAGGTTATTATGCGTTGGCAACAAGCGCCAGCCCCGTATTGCTTTCACTCAACACTTCACCTGAATTTTCTCAAAACTGTTCCACGCTTCTGCAAAAAAAACCCTCCACAATCCTTGAACTTGTTATCGTTATTCCGTATTCTGCCAAGCGGCCGCTTCATCTTATTGATATTTACAATACGCTGAGTGCAACGCGAAATCTTGCCGGCAGACGGTACTTTTCCCATTCACGCAAAAAAGAAGTGCCGCTGTTTAAAACAGCTTTTCGCATTGCAAGTCCCAACAAAACAACAATACTGGACGATCCGCCGTTGCAAACAGTCCTTCCCATGCGAGAAGATATTTACCTCATTGTTGATGACGCAAATTTTGGTGATTGTTATTACAAGTGTAGTTTTGCGGCTTCTACACATGGGATAAATTATACGCTTACCAATATCAAACCGCTTACATTCTATCTTTTTACCGTTACAAAACAAGAAAATCTTACTATTGCATTGTATATTGAACCGCTGTCGGAAGGGATGCTCGTTTATGGTGTGATGGGTGTTACCCTGGAAGGCATTGCGGCAAGGCGAATTAATGCAGCTTCGGCAGCGCGAAAGCGTTTCGATGTGGTTAAAAGCTGGCTTGTTGATGGCATTACAGGTGTTTACTGATGTTACCGGCGATTCCAGCCCCGTCAAGTTCCGCTTCATGCAATAACTCATCCCGCGTTGCTTGCAAATAAAACCGGTCTTGTGCGCTAAGCACGACAATTTTTGCTGAACAATTCCTTTTATGGGCAAAGGCGCAAAGATACTCGCCAAAGCCGCCGGCACGAATGCCTTCTTCGGCACAAGCAAAAACTGTATACGAATTAAGAAGTTCTGCAAGATATTCTTTATCAACAGGCTTGATAAACCGCACATGATACAGATCACAATTATGTCCTGCTGCGGCGAGTATCTCCCGTGCGGCGCAGGCCTCGCGGTATAGGCTTCCGGTAAAAGCTATGCAGATTGCTGCCTTTTCTCCGTCGTTTCGCAACAGTACACCTTTACCCAGCTCAAGCGGTGTTACAAAACGGTCTTCCGGTGCGGGAAGCGCCGCCTTAGGGTAGCGGATCACGCAGGGGCCGGTGTGCTGAAGCGCCCAATCGAGCATAAGCGCGACTTCCCGGCCATCTGCCGGAATCATTATCGTGACGTTTGGCACAGCACGAAACAAGCTTATGTCAAAAAGGCCTTGATGTGTTTCACCGTCAGCAGAGACAAAGCCCGCACGGTCAATTGCGAAAATAACCGGCAATTGCCCCAATGCTGTGTCGTGAATAAGTGAATCGACAGCGCGTTGGAGAAATGTTGAATAAATTGCAACAACAGGACGCAATCCCTGCACGGCAAGCGCCGCGGAAAATGTTACTGCATGAGCCTCCGCAATGCCTACATCAAAAAATCTACCGGGAAAGGCCGCGCGAAAATGAGAAAGTCCTGTTCCCTTCTCCATTGCGGCAGTAACGGTAACAATCATATCATTCTTTTGCGCGGCTTCGAGTACGGCCATGCCAAAGGCTCGCGTCCAGGTTTCAGGTGATTGGGGTAATTTTCCTTCTTCAAGAGAGAAGGGCGGCACACTATGAAATGCGCCAGGATCATCTTCCGCCGGTTTATACCCGCGTCCTTTTTGAGTAATCACATGAACAACAACATTTCGGCGCAGACGGCGAACATCAGTAAAAATTCCTATAAGCTGCCGAAGATCATGCCCGTCAACAGGCCCTACGTACTCAAAACCCAAATCAACAAAAAAATTATCCTGATAAAACACCGCTTTCACCGCTCGTTTAAGCCGGTTTATCAGTTGATAGAGCGAATTGCCAATGCCTGGAATACGCCGAATGAGCGCATCAAAACGCCGTCTGAAACTCTGGTATTTACCTTTCATGCTCAAACGGCTTAAATGCTCAGAAAGCCCTCCCACATTGGGACTAATCGACATTGTGTTATCGTTAAGAATAACAATCAGCGGCAGTTCAAGCTGCCCCGCATTCGAAAGCGCTTCGTAGGCAAGCCCGCCGGTCATCGCGCCGTCACCAATAACGGCAACGCAAAGGCCTGTGCCGCCGCGCAGCGTCTCTCCTGCAAGCAGCCCCAGCGCAACAGAAATTGATGTTGATGCATGTCCTGTGTCAAATGCATCGTGCGGACTTTCTGCCCGTCGAGGGAACCCGGCAATTCCGCCCGACTGCCTCAATGTATCAAAAGCTGCGTTTCGTCCAGTAAGAAGCTTATGGGCATAACATTGATGGCCCACATCCCATACAATTTTATCTTGTGGTGATGAAAATACTCTATGAAGTGCAACAGTAAGTTCTATTACACCAAGATTCGAGGAAAGATGCCCGCCATTTTGAGCAACTGTCGTAATGATTGTTTGCCGCAATTCCGCACAGAGCGCTGTTAATTCTGAAAGAGCAAGCTCCGCTAAAATGCGAGGCGTCTCTATGTGCCCATCACGCGGCATGATTGCCTGCCTATTTATTCTTATGGCGGTTTTTTCTAAGTTTTTTCTTCCGCTTATGGGTGGCAATTTTCTTTAATTTGCGTTTTCTTCCGCAGGGCACCGATTATCTCCTTACAACAAATAACTCTTGGTATCATAACCTACAATCTCTAAAACGACAAGGGGGCGCATCTGCCTGCCTTTGGCAGGCAGACCGGGCTATCCGCTGCAAGTCCTCGCCCCGCTTCGCGGGGCTGCGGGCTTTCCGCTTCTATCCCTTGCGCAGGCGCGGGCGCTTCGCGCCCGCCGCTGTCGTATGGCCTTTTCTGGGTAAGCGGGGCGCGTGGAAATTCGCGCGTCACGCCAGATTTCTGATTTCAGATTCCAGATTTCAGATTCCAGATTTCGGGGGATGGCCTGCGGACAGTGGACAGTGGACAGTGGGCAGCGGCTTCTGGCCGGAATACGTTACCTAACGCTGAAATCGCCGTTAGCTAACATATACCAGCCAAAGTCTACCAACTACCCACTGCCCACTGCCCACTACTTGATGCAGAACGCTGGCGCTACGCCAGACGTATTGGTACAGGACAAATCTTCGCTGTCCCCAGAGGAATCCACACTACAAAAGTGAGTGGGGTAGATCATGTTCCCAGACACAGACGCAAGCCACCACTCCACATAACTGCTGCCAAGATTATACTTCTTCCTGTCGCTAGCACTCTGATACGCGCTCAGCCGCCCCTGGTTTGATTCAGTGCCGGCGTAGGTGTTCGAGCCAAACACTTCCCGTTCCGTGGGCAGGAACACCTTGTCAGAAAGATCCTCAGTTCCAAGATTCGCCCCTATCCTGCGCTTAACCGCCCAGACCACACCGTCCGGCACGCCTGCGGTCTTAAGTCCGTTGTAAAAGTTCCCCGTCAAATACGTCCTCATCTCAGTTTCGGAATAGTAGTTATCGATGCTGCTCGAGTGCATCTTGCGTGTCGTCACAACCTTCTCAAACTGGAACACCACGTGCGCCTTTGCCGCCTCGGTGTTCAAGCCCGTGCCCTTATACGGGTTTATCCCCACCACCTTCACCTTCAGAGTGGCGGCGTTCGTAATGTCGCTTCCCTGGTTATTGTACTTAGCCACCGAAAGGCTCTTTAACTGCACGTAGTCGCCTATCTTAACCATGCCCACCGACATCGTGGTTCCGGAGCCGGCC
>JAITHM010000022.1 GCA_031279965.1 Spirochaetaceae bacterium | reverse complement strand
GGGAGATCCTGCGCTTACTTTTTCGTCATTTGGATTATACTGCAACGGACGTCTGGTTGCCGGAGATTTTGGTTCTATAACAGGAAGGATATATACAAGTTATTCAGGCTATTATGATGAAAATAATGCCGGGACTGTTCAGATGATACATACTGCACACTATCTTCGTGATAATGGTTATGCTTTTTGGAATCTGGGTATGCCGCTCTCCTATAAATCACGGCTTGGCGCACCCACACTCAGCCTGGAAAAATTTATTCCGCTCTGGAGGAAGCATGTCTGTCAAACGCCGCTTCCTACCCTTGATTATGAGCGCATGCCTGCTGAATACCGGTAAAAGACGGCCTGTCCAGACAGAGGATTTTGCTGGTATACTAAAAGTGATATGAATCTGCTTAAAGACGCTATGGATGGGAACAAACCGGTCTATTTAATTGGGATTAAGGGGACGGGTATGTGCGCCCTGGCGGAGCTTTTACAGGGTGCGGGAATGCGGGTTTCAGGTTCGGATACTGCCGATACTTTTTATACTGATGCCATTTTGCGCGAATTAAAGATTCCCTTCCACGAAGGATTTGCCGTAGAACAGGTGCCTGCCAGGGCGCTTGTAATTCATTCGGCGGCATGGACGGACGCAAATAATGTTGAAGCCGCCGAAGCGGTGCGCCGGGGACAGGAGCTGCTTTCATATACCGAAGCGCTTGGCGCATATTCAGCACTTTTTGATGCGGCGGGCATTGCCGGAGTCCACGGCAAAACAACAACAACGGCGCTTGCCGGTGCGCTAACTGCCGCGCTGAAACTGCCCGCACAAGTGCTTGCCGGAAGCGCAATAAGTTCATTTGGCGGCCGCTGTACGCTTCAACAGGGCAGCCGTTTTTTTATCGCAGAAACGTGTGAATACCGCCGGCATTTTCTTGCCTTTAAGCCGCGCCGCATAGTATTAACCAGCGTGGAAAGCGACCATCAGGATTATTACCCTGATTATGCTTCTATTCGGGATGCTTTTTGTGAGTATGTGTCTCTTCTGCCGCCGGAGGGTCTTCTTATTTACTGCGCCGACGAAAGCGGTGCGTGTGAAGTTGCTGCATCAGCTTTGGCACGGGGAATACAAACGGCGCCCTATGGGTTTTCCGCCCAGGGGCCGTGGCGCTTGGAATATGTGGAATGTGCTGACGAGCGGCTGCGTTTTAAAGTGGCTGCGTTTGACCAAGAATTTGCGCTTCGTATTCCCGGCACGCATAATGCGCTTAATGCGGCAGGCGCCCTTGCCCTGATATATTCCTTGTATGCCACATGGCACGGCGAACTATCTGTTTCTTTGCAGGATTCATTCGCCGAAAAAGCAGTGCAGGCATTCGAAGATTTTCGCGGGAGCAAACGGCGGGCGGAAGTGCTTGGCGAAGCGCAGGGCGTGCTTTTTATTGATGATTATGGACATCATCCTACGGCAATTATGGCAACGCTCAAAGGCATAAAAGCGTTTTATCCAACACGCCGTCTTGTTGTAAGTTTTATGCCGCATACGTATTCGCGGACAGCCGCCCTTCTTGATGAATTTGCCCATGCTTTTTCCTGTGCCGATTCAGTTATTCTTCATAAAATTTATCCGTCTGCCCGTGAGAAGGAGATTCAAGGTGTTGACGGACGCGCTCTTTATGAACGCACCAGGCGCTGTCATCCCCAAGTAATATATGTTGATGATCCTGCAAATCTGGCGGCAGTTGATTCCATCATAAAGCAAGGGGAGGGGGGGGGTATCTTCCTTACACTGGGGGCAGGGGACAACTGGAAGCTTGGCAGGGCGTTGTATGAACAGTACAGGAGGGATATATGAAAAGCATGACGGGCTATGCCGCGATTGAACAAGATACAGACAATGCACAGGCCGCTATCGAAATAAAAGGTTATAACAGCCGTTATCTTGATCTTTCTATCGTGCTGCCCCCAGCGCTTGTTCCGTTTGAAAATGATGCCCGCCGCATTATTAGTGAACGCTGCCGCCGGGGAAAAATTGATCTTTCCGTACGGCTGCGCGAGAAACGGGCTGTTCCCGTTACCCTAAATTATGCGGCGCTTGATACATATATTGCCTTATGTGCCGAAACAGCGCAGCGGATGGAAGGGGCGCTTGGTACAGCGCGGGCTGTTAATCCGTTTGACCTTTTGCGATGTGAAGGCGTACTGGAATGTAAACGGCCGGCTGCGCGGGAGGATCTATGGCTCTGGATAAAGCCGCTTATCAACGAGGCGCTGGACAGGTTCGACAGCGAACGTGAACGTGAAGGCATACATACGGCGGCGGTGATTAACGGATTTGTCCAGGAGATCGAGGCGGCACATCAAATGATACGCGCCTGCCTGCCCTATGTTGAAGAACACATCATAACAAGCATCAGAAAACGTATAAAAGAATTGGGAATAGAAGGCATTGACGAAAGCCGGATATGCGCCGAAACAGCATTGCTTTTGATGAAGTGGACGATTGCCGAAGAGTTGAGCCGTCTTGAAGGACACTTTGCTGAATTTCACACCACGGCGGAACGAACTACAAGCCCTGGTAAAAAGCTTGACTTTCTCTGCCAGGAAATCGGCCGCGAAGTAAATACGATTGGTGCAAAAACGCCTCTTCCCGAAGTTTCGCGTCTTGTTGTTACGATGAAAGAGGCTCTTGAAAACATTCGTGAACAGCTTCGTAACATTGAGTAAGTGCCGTTGTCAAAAAATCTATCCAGTCCAGCATGCACGAGGTGCTTGCTGGAGTTAGTCCGCCGCAGGACTGAGCGCTTGTTGAACAGCGCTGAGCCGTTGGGTAAGCGTTGCGTTCTGGGTGGTAAGTGTCGAAATACGCTGTTCCTGCGTGGTAATGGTATCGCGCAAGTCTGTTGTCTGGGCGCGAAGCTCGCCAATGACGCGATCCCGTTCTGTAAGGGTGGCAGCGCGCTGTTCGGCCGTTTTTGCCAGGGCGGCGCGTTCAGCATCAAGTTCTTCGACACGGCGCAGCGCATCTTCTTTTTCAAGCGTTGCGCGTTCGGCCATCTGCGCCGCCTCGTTAAGTTCTTCGGTAACACGGCTTGTACGAATTGATTCGTCAATAAGCCGTGTCATTGCATCAAGCATAGCCATATTAATTTCCCGCCGTTCTTCAATCTGGCGGATGCCGGCAAAGGACGGAGTGTTGATAAACTCCCGCATTGAACGAAGTATTGCCTGAGCATCAGCAAGTTTTCCCGCGGTATAGGCATCGTTGACGGTCTTGTAAAACCCGCTCATCTGCCATTCAAACGCCGTTGCTTTTTCAAGATTACTGGTAAGCCGCGCTATTTCTTCACGGGCCGCATCAAAATCGCCCCGGATTTCTTCGATAAGACGGCCTTCCGCGGAATCAAGCGAGCTTCCGGTCATACGGATAACAGTGTCGTCTTCTTTGAAAAACCGCCATAACAGAAAAACGCCGCCGGCAAGCAGCACAAGCGCCGCGCAATTGATTATTAACGGGAAAAGCACCCCGCGTTTTCGCGCGGCAATTTTACGCGGCACTGCGGCAATGGACGTGGCGCCGGCTATAGCGTCAATATTGGCAATGATTTCCCGCTGTTCTTCGGCAGAAATGCCTGACGTTGTATCAATCGTCAATGCCCCTTCACTGCCATTCCGTTCCTCAAGTTCTGTATTATTCATAGTATTATTTTAACAAATTTGTACGCCATGCTGTAAGTGGTCATTTTGAGAGGGGATGTCGCTTTGCGCCCGCCGCTGTCGCATGGCCTTTCCCGGTAAAGTTAGTGGACAGTGGACAGTGGACAGTGAGCAGTGGGCAGTGGGCAGCGGCTTCTGGCCGGAATACGTTACCTAACGCTGAAATCGCCGTTAGCTAACATATACCAGCCAAAGTCTACCCACTACCCACTGCCCACTACTTAACACAGAACGCGGGCGCTACGCCACCACCAGAACTAGAGGAATCATTGTCGGGGCGTCCATCAGAGTTGATGATGCAGTATTTGTTCTGACTTTGATTGTAGTGTGAAGCAAGCCACCAGCCAGTGACAATGTTGCTAAGATACTTCACTCGGGTACTGTCCGTGTTGTGGCCGGAGTTATACGCGCTCAGCCTCCCCTGGGTTCCGCTCGCTTCGGTGTCAGTGCCAGAATTAATATCCGTAAGCATCCTATCCTCCGTTACTTCCCAAAGCGTGGGCAGGAACACCTTGTCAGAAAGATCCTCATATGAGGAATACGTCCCTATCCTGCGCTTAACCGCCCAGACCACACCGTCCGGCACGCCTGCGGTCGTAAGCCCTGTGTAAAAGTTCCCCGTCAAATACGTCCGCATCTCAGTGCCGGAATAGTTATTGATGCTGCTCGAGTGCATCCTGCGCGATGTTACGACCTTTTCAAACTGGAACACCACGTGCGCCTTTGCCGCGTCGGTGTTCAAGCCCGTGCTCTTATACGGGTTTATCCCCACCACCTTCACCTTAAGATTGGCAACGTTCGTAATAGCGGTTCCAACTCCGCCATACGTAGCCACCGAAAGGCTCTTTAACTGCACGTAGTCGCCTATCTTAACCATGCCCACCGACATCGTGGTTCCGGAGCCGGCCTCCTGCGGCGTG
>JAITHM010000152.1 GCA_031279965.1 Spirochaetaceae bacterium | reverse complement strand
GATTTATTTTAGTGGCCAAGCCGGGGCTGAAATCCGATTCATGGGTGAACACGGGTATTCCCAAAGACGCGGCGGCGGCGCAGGGCGGCACACTCACAAAGCCTCCTTTGGAGAAGAGGAGATCAGGTTTTTCTTGTTTGAGGATTTTTCCGGCAGTGAAAAAGCCGGCGCCTACCTTGAAGGCGTCGGCGCAGTTTTGGAGGGAGAAATAGCGCCGGAGTTTGCCCGCAGGGATGCCAAAGAACGGGATGCCCGCATCCTCGACAATAGCTTTGTCCATTCCCTTGTCCGAACCTATCCAGCAGAGCCGGCAGTCTCCTTGTGTGCGCAGGTACGCGGCTACCGCAAGTCCGGGGTATATATGCCCGCCGGTACCTCCTCCTGTGAACGCGACATGAATCATGTTCTTATCATAACATAATCTCATAACATAATCTACATGTTTTTCGCAAGGCTCAAGATCCCCGGCAGGCAATCAGGCAGGGGCGGAGGAAAAGTCCGGGTTAGCGGCTTGAGCCGATGCTTTCGCGTTCTTTTTACGTTATATTCTATGTTCTATAGATAGTTTTAATTTTATTGCGATTTTCAAAAAATTTTTGTTGACACGTTTTGGAAGGGGGTATACAATAAAAAAAGTTTAACCGTGGCACAAGAGGCGTTGCCGCTTACGGTCTAAAGACAAAAAATCAAATTACCGCGGCATGACCGGACGGCTCCGGTCAGAGCGGAATTGTAGAGGGTATTTATGGCGAGAATAGCCGACATACTTAAAAAGAAGATGACGGTGTCTTTTGAGGTTTTCCCCCCAAAAGAAGATGATGGTGTTCCAAAACTACAGAAAGAGATTGATATCTGCAAGAAGTACAATCCTGATTTCATCAGTTGTACCTATGGAGCCGGTGGTACCAACAAAGGCAAGAGCGTTGAAGTGTGTTCTTATGTCCAGAAACAGGGTATCAACTGCATGACACACTACACGTGCATCATGGAAACCGAAAAGACCATTGATGACAACCTTAAAGAGTACGCGTCACACGGCGTTGAGAACATTCTTGCGCTTCGCGGCGACTATCGCATCGACCCCGAAACAGGCAAACCCGATGTTAAAACCGGCGGCAGGTTTCATTATGCCAGCCAGTTGGTTGATTATGTACACACAAAGCACTCGAACTATTGTATAGCTTGTGCTGGAGATCCAGAAATTCATACCGATGCACGTAGCAAGTGGGCGGATATGGCGTTTATGCGGATTAAACAGGACGCGGGCGCGGAATTCTGTCTCGCCCAGACGTGTCACGACATAGCAGCCTACGAAAAATGGATAAAAACACTTCGTAAAGCCGGATTCCATCTGCCGGTCGTCCTCGGCGTTATGCCCGCGCTCAACGCGGGGAACGCCCCCGGCCCGAATATCGCCGCGCTTACAATGAACCCCAATGAGTGCGCCATTCCGCGCAGCCTCGCCGCCATCATCGGCAAATACCCTGCGCCACGTGGCGCGTCCCCCGAACTTACCAAGCAGTACGCCGACGACTTCAAAAAAGCTGGTAAAGAATGGACCGTTGATCAAATCCACAAACTGATGTGCTGCGATGTTCAAGGTATCCACCTCTACACGCTCAATAAAGCGCCGGACGCGGTTGACATTGTGGAATGGGCTGGCCTTCGCCCCTCACCAGAAGGCAAGGATACTGTCCACCGCCGCCCTGAGATTTTCTTGGGGAATTTCTAATACGAGGAGCAAAATATGACAGGAGATGGAGTAAAGAGAGAACCTAATCCCTCTGATATTGCTATTGCACAGATGGTGTATCCAGCACATACCGACCGGATTTTTGAAATTGCCAAACAGGTCGGCGTTCCTGAGAAATATCTGGAACCCATCGGGTACTACAAAGCAAAGGTTGATTATAACTACCTTATCGAACATAAAGACGATCCTGACGCCAAACTTATTCTGGTAACGGCGATCACCCCTACGCCGGCTGGAGAGGGCAAAACCACCACCACTGTCGGCGTCTCCGACGGTCTTAAAAAGATCGGCAAAAAAGTTATTGTGGCGCTCCGGGAACCCTCTTTAGGGCCCGTATTCGGTGTGAAAGGCGGCGCAGCAGGCGGCGGCTGGGCTCAGGTTATTCCTATGGAAGACATCAACCTGCACTTTACCGGCGACTTCCATGCTATAGGCGCGGCAAATAACCTGCTTGCCGCAATGATTGATAATCATATCTATCAGGGCAACAAACTCAACCTCGACCCTCGTAAGATTATATGGCGCCGATGCGTCGATATGAACGACCGGCAGTTGCGCTTTATTGTTGACGGTCTGGGCGGCAAGGCAAACGGCGCGTCCCGCGAAGACGGGTATGACATCACTGTGGCTTCAGAAATTATGGCGGTTCTCTGTCTTTCTTCCAGCATCGACGACCTTAAAGCCCGACTGGGACGGATCATCGTAGGCTACACTTACGGCAAACAATCTGACGGCAGCGAAAAACCGGTTACCGCCGCACAGCTTAACGCCCAGGGCGCTATGGCTGCGCTCCTTAAAGATGCGCTCAAGCCAAACCTCGTACAGACCCTTGAAGGTACGCCTGCATTTATTCACGGCGGTCCTTTCGCCAATATCGCCCACGGCTGTAACTCAATCATGGCTACACGGCTTGCTCTTAAACTGGCCGGCAAAGACGGCTATGTGGTTACTGAAGGCGGCTTCGGTGCAGACCTTGGGGCGGAAAAATTCCTTGATATTAAATGCCGGTTCGCCGGACTTAAACCGTCGGCAGTGGTCCTTGTGGCGACCGTCCGAGCCCTCAAAATGCACGGCGGCGTTGCCAAAGCCGATCTGGGTAAAGAGAACCTCAAGGCCCTCGAAGCAGGTTTGCCCAATCTGCTTCAGCACGTAGAAAACGTTACCAAAGTCTTCAAACTGCCCGCGGTGGTGGCAATCAACGCTTTCCCATTGGACACCGCAGCCGAACTTGAGCTGGTTCAGAAGAAGTGCAAAGAATTGGGCGTGAATGTTGCGCTTTCCGAAGTGTGGGCAAAGGGCGGCGAAGGCGGCAAGGCTTTGGCTGAAGAAGTGGCCAAGCTCTGCGAGAAACCGAACGAATTCCAGTTCTCTTACGATGTGAATCTTTCTATTAAAGAAAAAATCGAAGCCATTGCAAAAAAGATCTATCATGCCGACGGCGTGGATATCCAGTCAAACGCGCAGAAGCAGATTGCCCAGCTTGAAAAACTTGGGATGGACAAGGTGCCGATTTGTATGGCGAAGACCCAATACAGCTTCTCTGATAACCCTGATCTCAAGGGTGCCCCTAAAGGATGGAGGCTTACGGTCCGTAACATCAAGATCTCTGCCGGCGCCGGTTTTATTGTGGCGCTGACAGGCGAAATTATGACTATGCCCGGATTACCGCCGGTGCCTTCCGCAGAAAAAATTGACGTGGATAACACCGGTAAGATTTCGGGACTATTCTAAAAACATGAACACTTCAAGACTTGGCGGATGACTATCCAAGTCTTGAAGATATTTTGAGCAAAGGCGGGTTTCAAGGGATGAATTTTTCTGAAGTGAGCTGTTCGCAATTTGTTTCTGTATTAGGCAGTAAAGCTCCAGTGCCAGGAGGAGGAGGGGCGTCCGCTTTAGTGGGTGCTGTGGGAACTGCTCTAGGAAATATGGTAGGGGCTCTTACTATTGGCAAGAAAAAATATGCTGATGTTGAAGAGGATATGCTCCAGCTCCACAAGGAAGCGGAACGACTCCAGCAGGAATTGCTTGATTTGATTCAAAAAGATGCAGAGGAATTTGAGCCTCTTTCTAAGGCTTATGGTCTTCCTCAAAATACAGACGCGGAAAAAGCGGAAAAAGATCGAATTATGGAAGCTGCTTTGCAGGCCGCTTGTGATGTGCCTTTCAAGATTATGCAAAAGTGTGCAGAGGCAATCCGGCTGCATAAAGAATACGCAACAAAAGGCAGTAAACTTGCGGTCAGCGACGCGGGAGTCGGAGTGATATTCTGCAAAGCTGCGCTGTGTGGAGCAAGTTTAAATGTATACATTAATACTAAAGCAATGAAAGATAGAGTCTATGCAAGCGATATTAACCGTAAAACTGATGCTCTTCTTGCAGAATACGAGCTTCTTGCCGATAAAATTTTTGACGGCGTCAAAGGACAACTGAAAGGATAATATCTTTTTGTAGGTTATTAAGTTAAGGAGAAAAAAATGGGCTTATTAAGCGGGAAAGAAGTTGCTGAGGCTCTTAAAGAGCAGTTAAAAAAAGAAGTTGAGGGGCTTAAAGCAAAAGGTATCACCCCAACATTGGGTATTATCAGGATGGGCACGGAGCCAGGCGATTTAGCCTACGAAAAAGGCGCTAAAAAATCTGCCGAAGAGGTGGGTATTGCAGTAAATGTGTTTGAATTGCCCCGAGAAGCACTGCAAAATGAACTAATTAAGACTATTCAGAAGGTAAATGGCGACAAAAACGTTCATGGCGTTCTGCTTTTTCAACCATTACCCAAACAGATTGACGCTTTTGCCGCTCGTGCCGCTCTTGATCCTAGCAAAGATATGGACGGTATCACTGACGGTTCAATGGCGGGCATTTATTCTGATTCTGGCAAAGGCTATCCCCCTTGCACTGCTGAATCGGTAATTAAAATTCTTAAACACTTTAAGGTTGAGCTTGCTGGCAAGAATGTTGTTGTTCTGGGGCGCTCCACCGTTATTGGTAAACCTGTATCAATGTTATTGTTAAAAGAGAACGCGACCGTAACGGTTTGCCATTCCAAAACTAAAGATCTGCAAAAGAGAACGCAGGAAGCAGATGTGGTGGTGGTGGCGATGGGACGCGCATGGAGTGTTGGGAAAGAAAGTTTCCGTGCCGGTCAATATGTTATTGATGTTGGTGTCAACGCAAAGCCGAATGGTGAAAAAGGTACCTGCGGCGACGTGCGTACCGAGGAAGTAGAGTCGATAGTCGCGGGTATTACGCCAGTACCTGGTGGTGTTGGTTCAGTAACAAATACTAATCTGCTCACCCATGTAGTTGAGGCTGCTAAAGCAACCATATAATTTTAATATTGAGGAAATACAATAAGTTTTTAGATGTTTTTAATAGATTTGGATGATAATGGATTAATAAAGCTTTCTTTTTTAAGACAGTAATGATGTCTGAATTGATCTTAAAAAATAAGTTGCTAAAATTTTTATTCCATTATATAATGATTAAAGAATGATATTTTTTTTAAAAAGCAATTTCTTGAAATTATGAAAATTTTAAGGATAGCTTTGAGGAAGGTACGCTTTGAAAATGCCAGAGTTTACTACCATCGAACAGATGGAAGAAGTAACTGCTAAACTTAAAGAGAGAGCAGTTGCCGCTGGTGCAGAAACTTGGGAGGACCGCACTAAGACTCAAACTCCGCACTGTAAATTTGGTGAGGACGGTATCTGTTGTAAGAACTGTTCTATGGGCCCCTGCCGCATTTCCCCCAAAGGACAACGAGGTATCTGCGGCGCGGATGCTCACGCCATCGCGGGTAGAAATTACCTACGGTCGATTGCGGCGGGTACGGCGTCTCACTCAGATCATGCACGGGAGATTCTTCACGTGCTCCATAGCACTCGGCGAGATGGTCCTTATCAGGTACGAGATGAGGCCAAACTTCTCCGCTTGGCGGCAGAATATGGTGTCAAGACCGAGGGGCGGGATATATACGATGTGGCACATGAAGTAGCTGAAGTGGGACTTATGGAATTTGGTAAGCCTGAAGGTTATCAGATTTTTACTAAACGTGCTCCTAAAGAACGGCAGGACCTTTGGGCGAAAGAAGGAATTATGCCTCGCGCGATTGATCGTGAGATAGCTACTTCTCTTCACATGACCCACATGGGCAATACTGCAGACGCTGAAGCGCTCGTCCGGCAAGGACTGCGTACAGGGCTGTCTAATGGGTGGGGCGGCTCAATGATTGGTACTGAAATAACCGATATTCTCTTCGGTACTCCGATTGAACGTAAGACCGAGGGAAATCTTGGAGTACTTGAAAGAGATATGGTCAATGTTGTTGTTCACGGCCACGATCCAGCTTTCTCTGAAATGGTCGTTACTGCAACGGAAGTCAAGGAATTACAGGATCTGGCGAAGACTAAAGGAGCCAAAGGCATCAATGTTGTCGGGCTTTGCTGTACAGCAAACGAAGTATCGATGCGTCATGGTGTTCGTATGGCCGGTAACTTTCTTCAACAAGAAAATGTAATTCTTACCGGTGTTTGTGACATG
The DNA here is from genome assembly GCA_031279965.1 of Spirochaetaceae bacterium. Lineage (GTDB taxonomy): Bacteria > Spirochaetota > Spirochaetia > Treponematales > Breznakiellaceae > JAIRPU01. Next base: position 1,257 of record JAITHM010000152.1, on the reverse strand, counting down.
ATGTGTGTCGATGTGCAATGTATTTTTCCTGCGCTTCCTAAGTTGGCTGATTGTTTCCATACAAAGTTCGTTACCTCAAGTCCTATCGCTCGTATTCCCGGTGCAATTCATGTTGAATTTGAGGTGGAAAAAGCCTTTGATCAGGCGAAAGATCTTGTCAAGATGGCCATTGACGCATATACAAAACGGGATCCGAATAAGGTCTTCATCCCGGATGGGAAACAGTCGGCTATTGTCGGATATCCTTGTGAAATCATCATCAATAAACTTGACGGTGTTACAAACAGTCATATCGATGAGTTGGGTAGTTATCGTCCTGCAGTTGATGCGATCAAAGCAGGGGTTTTGCGTGGTGCAGTCGGTATCGTCGGATGCAATAATCCTCGAGTCCGTCCGGATTATTCTCACTTCGAGATTATGAAAGAACTCTTGAAGAACGATATACTGATTGTCGCTACAGGTTGTGCGGCACAGCTTGCAACGAAAGCCGGTCTTAATAATAAAGAATCAAAGTGGGTCTGTGGTGATGGTCTGCGTAGAGTATGTGATCTTGTCGATATACCACCGATCCTCCACATGGGTGCCTGTGTAGACATTTCGCGTATATTACTCCTCGTAGCGGGTATCGCACGAGACTGGGGAGTGAACATGACTCAACTCCCCATCGTTGGAGTCGCGCCGGAGTGGATGAGCGAAAAAGCTGTTTCGATTGCAAACTATGTTATATCGAGTGGTATCGACGTGTATCTTGGTATTGAGCCACAGGTCAAAGGTTCAAGCCAAATGATGGAACTTATTACCCAGGGTACTCGAAAGATCACCGGTGCCGGCTTCGTTATCAACACCGATCCAAAGCAACTTGTGAAGAGCATCATCGATGGCATTGAGGCAAAGCGCACTGCCCTTGGTATCTAAGATTAGGGTGTTTCAGGAGTTTGTGCAATGAAAAAAGGGTCGGTAATAAAGAGACGTATCAAAAAAGGGTGTAACTGATGAAAATTGCCATTACCGGAAAGGGTGGAGTAGGTAAAACAACCCTTACTGCCGTACTTGCCCGCCTCTATGCGGCAGAGCAGAGAAAGGTACTAGCAGTTGATGTGGACCCTGATGCTAATCTTGGGCTGGCCCTTGGTTTCACTGAACAGGAACTTGAGGAAATCATACCAATTTCTAAGATGGATAAACTTATCGCCGAGCGTACCGGTTCTACAAAGGAAAATTTTGGAAAGTTTTTCAAGATAAATCCTCGGGTCGATG
>JAITHM010000110.1 GCA_031279965.1 Spirochaetaceae bacterium | reverse complement strand
TACAAAAAAATAACTGCGGCGCTCATTGTCGCAACGGTTCTTTTTACAGCATGTAAAGGGAAGCAATCAGCAGGACAGACGGCGGCGGATGCAACCGGAGAGTTTGACTGGAAGCGTGCAAACGGAGGACAAATCACCGTATGGATGGTACAACATTCAACAACTGATGCACTCCAACAGCAAATTAACGATTTCCAGAACCTTACGGGAATCAAAGTAAATGTTTCAGTAACTCCTGAGGCAAACTACTTTGACAAAGTAAACAATGCTCTTCCCAGCAAATCTGGAACTCCCGACATTTTCATGACGGGTGTCTACCAAATGTGGAATTATGCAACCTCCGGCTTCCTTGAAGGACTTGATCCGTACTTCAACAATGCCTCACTTGTTGCCCCTGAGTATGACTATGATGATTTTGTCCCCAGCGTCATCAATGCACTTAAATGGGATGGCAAAACCGGCCATAAGGGCGGTACCGGAACTCAGTGGGCGCTTCCTCTGGGCTGCGAGATCTACGCGCTTGCATACAACAAGCCGGCTTTTGAGAAAGCGGGCATCACCAAGCCGCCTGCAACCTACGAGGAACTGCTTGACGCATGCCAAAAGCTGAAAGACTGGAATGGCCCAAGCTCCTATCCGCTCGCGCTTCGCGGCGCCCGCGACTGGGGTACCATTCACCCGGCCTACCTTTCGACATACGCAAACTTTGGCGCAGTAGATTTCGCCATCGAAAATGGCAAGCTTGTTTCCAAAGTCAATTCTCCTGAATCCATAGCGATGAATAAATTCTGGGTTGAACTTGTCCGCACAGGCGCGGCAAAAGACTGGACATCGAAATACTGGTATATTTCACAGTCTGATTTGGGCGCCGGCATTGCGGCAATGGACTGGGATGCTGATAATACTGAAGTGCTCGTTAATCTTGGCGACTACAAAGAAAAAGGCAATATCGCATTCAGCATGATGCCTGTAGCAAAAGAAGGTGATACGGTAAAATCAAATTTCTGGATTTGGTCGGTGGCGATGAACGCTTCTTCCAAAAACAAAATTGCGGCGTGGCTCTTCCTTCAATATTTTACCAGCAAAAAATTCCTTACCGCAGCATCTGTTGAAGGCAACAATATGGATCCTGTTCGTACTTCTACCTGGGAAGATGCCGGCTTCAAGGCAAAAATGGCCGATCAAGAAGGCTTTATCGAAACCTTCAACAAGACCAGCGAAAATGCGTCAATTCTCTTTACGCCTCAACCGGCGTTTTTTGAGACGACAACAGAGTGGGCGGCGGCGTTGCAAGACATGGTTGCCGGAGCGCCTGTTGAAGACCGCCTTAACCAACTAAAGAAATTTATGGACGAGGCAGTTGCTGATGTTAAATTAGACTAAGCAATTTTTTAAAGAACAGTGAACTTTGTTCACTGTTCTTTTTATTTTATGATTGTTATCCAGAGGAGATTCCATGGAAGAAAAAAAAACCAGTGTTGTAGGAACGGTTAACTATAACGAATTACCAAAACATATTCGGATGAGACCTTACTATATTATTGCTCCAGGCATGATAATCCTTATTGGAATACTTATTCCATTTATCACAGCAATAGTGTTATCCCTTACTGATGCTTCGTATCGCAATCCCATTGAAACGTGGAGCTGGAACTGGTTTAGGAACTGGCTTAGCTTCGACATGACAGATGGCAAATTGCAAATAGGCGGCATGTTTGCATCCCCCACATTTTACCATGCGATTATTACAACACTTGTTTATGCAATAAGTGCAACCAGCGTGGAGCTTCTCTTGGGCATGGGAATTGCATTTTTATTACGAAAAGATTCACGGTATTGCCGTATTCTAAAAGTTGCGCTGATGTTCCCGCTGATGGTTGCCCCTGTTATTGCTGTGCTTATATGGCAGCTTATGATAAACGGTTCTGTTGGCATTATCGAGAAATTCTTAACCACTATAGGACTTGGTGGTTTTACCTGGGCATCATCGCCTAAAACGGCAATGTTCACGGTAGTTTTGATTGATGCCTGGGTAAACACACCGTTCATGCTGCTTTTGATTTTAGCAGGGATTCAATCTTTGCCAAAATCGCCCTTTGAAGCGGCGCAAGTTGACGGCGCAAGCACCTGGTTTACCTTTAAGACGCTAACACTGCCCATGTTAAAGCCTTTTATTTACATTGCAGTGCTTTTTAGATTGATGGCATCGCTCCAGGAATTTGGCGTCATCTATGCACTCACTAAAGGCGGGCCGGGCGACACATTGATGAACATTTCTGTAACAAGCTATATTACCGGATTTGTGTATCAAAGACTGGGGCGCGCATTGCCGTATCTTCTTGTACTCTGGGTAATCGTTAATTTTTCGGCGAAATTTCTTGTCGAAAAACAGCGCAAATACGCCAAAGAAGCGGCGGGATTATAGGGGGATATGATGACAGATATTGAACGGGCTGCACGAAATAAAAAAACTCAGGATGCACTTATTGAAGTTGGACGGAATTTTGGACTGACTATCTATGCGATATTTGCATTGTTTCCCATCATTTGGATGTTTTTAATGTCATTAAAATCTGATGCGGAAGTTGTTACCACGATATTCAAATTTACACCGACTTTTTCTAACTATGAAATAGTTCTATTTCGGCCTGAATCAGATTACATCAAGGCTTTTATACAAAATCTTTTGGTTTCGACAGGAGCGGTAGTTTTAACCGTTGTTGCCGGAGTTCCCGCTGCATACGCACTTGCCCGCTATGATTTTAAAAACAAAGAAGGCTGGGCATTTCAGATACTTTCATTCAAGTTTGCGCCGGAAATTCTTGTTATTCTGCCGATATATCTTATTTTTGAGCGTATAGGCCTCTACGATACCTATTTTGGGTTAATATGGGTTTATCAGCTTATTACCATGCCCCTTTTGATTTGGGTTGTGCGTGGCTATTTTGAAGATATAAGTGTTGAAATTGAACAAGCCGCGCAGCTTGACGGTTATACGTGGTATGAAGTATTTTTTAAAGTATTGCTACCGCTTATCAAACCTGGCCTTGTTGCATCGGGACTTTTGGCATTTATTTTCGCGTGGAATAGTTACACGTTCCCGCTTTTGTTAAGCGGAACCAATGTGCAGACTATTACTATTACTTCACTGCGTTATCTTGCATCAGATTCGGTTCACTATGGACAGGTTGCTGTGGCCGCGATTATCGCAGTGTTACCCGAAATTATTATTTGTTTGTTTATACAAAAACATCTTGTGCGGGGCTTAAGCTTCGGCGCGGTAAAGGGGTAAGTATGGCGCGTATTCAACTTGAAAATATTACCAAAAAATATAAAGAAAAAATTGCAGTAAATAATTTAAGTCTTGATATACAAGACAATGAATTTTTTGTTCTTTTTGGCCCAGCCGGTGCCGGTAAAACAACAACTCTTAAAGTTATCGCGGGCATTGAATTCCCCCAAGAAGGATTGATAAAGATAGGCAGCGAAATTGTCAATCTTATTGAACCCATGCACCGTAATGTATCAATGGTCTTTGAAAACTATGCTTTATACCCGCATCTGTCTGTTTTTGATAACATTGCGTTTCCTTTGCGCAGTAAGCTTCATCGTAAAGACGAAGATTACATCAAAACTGCAATTGAAAAAGTTATTAAAACGCTCAATATGCACAAAGTAGAAGGGATTTATCAGCGAAAACCAAGCCAGCTTTCCAACGGACAGCGCCAGCGGGTTGCCATTGGCCGCTGTCTTGTACGGGAACCAACCGTGTTTTTAATGGATGAACCACTTGCACATCTTGACGCAAAACTTAGGCATTTTATGCGTGGTGAGCTTAAAGAAATGCAGAGCGCTTTTAACACAACAACAATCTATGTAACACATGATTTTATGGAAGCAATGTCTCTTGCAGATCGTATCGCCGTTATGAACAATGGCCAGATTGAGCAGCTTGGAACATCAGAACAAATGTACTACACCCCCATAAATGAATTTGTAGCACGGCTTTTTGGCGAACCGGAAATCAATATTTTCCCGTCTGAACTTGTCAGTGAAAACGGTGTGGTTTCTCTTCGAGCTTTGGGACAAAATGTTCCGCTTGTGCCTGGAGCAGATGCACAAGCCGCGCTTAAAACAGCAGGTTGCACTCAAATTGATGTTGGTATTCGCGGTATTGATGTGATGTTCAGTTTTGATAAAAAGGATGATTCATCTCTGGCAGGCACGGTATTTGCGTTTGAACCGATTGGCAATAAAGTTATTATAACAGTGGATGTTGCGGGAACACATCTGCGTATTGCTGCGTCAAACAGCACAACCGCGCGGCTTGATGAGCCTGTTTACTTGAAATTTAACATGAAGAACGCACTGTATTTTAATGGCGCAACACAGGCGTTTATCACACGAAGCGGTATTGAACAATACCGGTAGGAGGCAGAAAAAATGGCGCGAATTTGTTTAAAGAATGTGTATAAACGCTATGATGATACAGGGAAAAGCCTTTTTGGTAAAAAACATCAAAATGATTTTGCAGTAAAAGATCTGTCTTTTGAATGTAAAGATAAATCATTTATCGGGATTTTGGGTCCTTCCGGGTGTGGTAAATCAACAACGCTTCGCATGATTGCAGGACTCGAAGAAATAACGGCAGGCGAAATGTATATTGATAATGTGTGCATTAACAATCTTCTTCCTAAAGACCGTAATATTGGCCTTGCTTTTGAAGATTACGCACTTTATCCTCCGCTTACTGTTTATGATAACCTTGCATTCAATCTTCGGGCAAAAAAATTATCGGAGGCTGAAATAAAAAAAGCAATCAATAATGTGGCACCGCTTCTTAAGGTCGATGAACTTTTGACGATGAAGCCAAGTGCTCTTTCTGGCGGACAAAAACAGCGGGTGAACATTGCCCGCGCCATTGTACGTCAACCTGGTCTGTTGCTGCTTGATGAACCGTTAAGCCATCTTGACGGCAAAATGCGGCAGACACTGCGGCAAGAAATAAAACGCATGCATCATGAAATTGAATGTACAACGATTATTGTAACACATGACCAAATTGAAGCCATGTCGTTGGCTGATATTATTATTATTATGAAAGACGGAGTGTTGCAGCAAATGGGATCGCCGCTTGAAGTATATGACAGCCCGGTAAATGAATTTGTCGCGGGATTTATCGGAGAGCCACCAATGAATCTTCTAAAGTCCATTATCGCAAAAACGCAAGATGGGTTTTATTTTACCTTTAAAGACAGTGATTTACGGGTTAAAGTGGCAGAAGAATATTATTCGGTAATTTCGGATTCCATGCGTATAACATTGGGTGTGCGCCCTGTTGATGTTATAATTACAACAAAAAGCACCAGTACGCCTACACCCGTTGCAGTATACGAAAACTTTGGAGATGAACGAAGGGTAAGTGTGCGCGTTGGTGATGAACTTTTGAATCTTACGACGCAGGAAGAAATCGTTTATTCACGTGGTGATATTATTAAGCTTGAATTTAATTCAGCAAAAACACATCTTTTTGATCCGGTAACGGGCATGAAGATCAAAACAAAATAGTTTTTATGGAGGAATAGCAATGAGTAACTATCCAAAAACAATGAAGGCGCTTGTCGCCTACAGTCCAACTGATTACCGGTTGGAAAAAGCCTTTCCAACACCAGAGTGTGGGCCTGATGACATTATTATCAAAGTGGAAGGCTGCGGGATCTGTGCGGGAGATTTAAAATGCCAACATGGCGCTGCTATGTTTTGGGGTGATAAAATCCAGCCGGCGTGGGTCAAAGCTCCGTTCATTCCCGGACATGAATTTCTCGGCGTAATTGTTGAATTAGGCGCGAATGTCAGGAATTGGGCGCTTGGAGACCGGATAACCGCCGATCAAATTGTACCGTGCGGTGAATGCCGGTTCTGCAAAAGCGGAAAGTACTGGATGTGCCAGCCCCATGACATACTCGGCTTTCAGGGAAGCAACAATGGCGGTATGGCTGAATATGTGCGTTATTCAAAAACGTGCCTTGTTCACCGTGTCCCCAAAGATTTGGCATTGGACAAAGCACTTCTCATAGAGCCCTACGCCTGTTCTAAACATGCTGTTGATCGCGCACATATTCAATGTGATGATATTGTGGTAATTTCCGGCGCGGGGACACTTGGATTGGGCATGATAACCTATGCGGCACTAAAAAATCCTCGTGCGCTTATTGCCCTTGATATGGTGGATGCCCGTTTGGAAAAAGCAAAAGAATTCGGAGCAACACATATCTTCAATCCATCAAAAATAGATGTTAAAACAGAGATCTTCAAAATGACGGATAACTATGGCTGCGATACCTACATCGAAGCTACAGGTCATCCATCAAGTGTAATTCAGGGACTAAGCATTATTCGTAAATTGGGAACTTTTGTAGAATTCAGCGTTTTTGGTGCGGAAACTACCGTTGATTGGTCGATAATTGGAGACCGGAAAGAACTTGATGTGCTTGGTTCGCATTTAAGTCCGTACTGTTTCCCGTATGTTATTGATGGCATAGCAGATGGGAGCCTTAAAACAGCTGGCGTACTTAAAACCACATTTTCCCTTGAAGAATGGGAAAAAGCGTTTGAGTATGCATCGGGAAAGCATGGTGACTTTAAAGTTGCGATAATTCCGTAAAACTAAGGTGTTGAAACAGGAACTTGAGGAAGAACAATGTGTTGTTGATCTTCCTCAGGTTTTATACTGTCTAATGTGCGGAATAATGTTACAGCCGCAATAAGACCAATCAATATCAATACAAGCTTTCGCATATTACTTATAATTTAAGCTGTTCAAGCGGATTTATTTCCCGCCCATTTTTATATATAACAAAATGAAGATGCGGCCCGGTACTATAACCGGTATTACCCACTTCGCCAATTATTTCCCCCTGGGCAACGTTACTGCCGCGTGTTACCATGCTGGAATTAAGGTGTGCATACATTGTTTGGTATGTCGCATCGTGTGAAACAATAATGTATTTACCTAAAATCGGGCTAAAGCCCACCATCGAAACTTTTCCTGCCATTGCAGCCTTAACAGGCACACCAACATCAGCTACAATATCAATGCCTTTGTGAAAGCTTCGCACTCCGGTAAAAGGATCTTTCCGCCAACCAAAAGGTGAACTGAGCCTTCCCCGCACTGGGTAACTAAAAACTTCTCCAAGTGCTCGTTTTAACTCGTCGGCAGGCATACGGGCGCCTGGAATAAAAATCTGTTCTCCTGCAATCATTTCTCCGCTTTGCACATCATTTGCATCGAGTATTGCGTCAAGCGGAACTCCAAATTTTTCAGAAACTTTTTCGTAACTGTCATTGGCGGTAATCGTATACGGAATCCCATCCATATTGGGGATACGCAAGACATCCCCCTCCCGAAGATTGCGCACATTGGCCATTTTGTTTGACGCAATAATTGCATCTATAGAAATGGCATGCGCTGCGGCGATTTTAGAAACTACATCACCTTTTTTAACCGTGTAATATTGCCATGAAAACGATACGCTTGGCGCAAGACGCCGTTCTGCGGCTCCAATACCTTCAGGCAGCGCTGCACTTGAGTCTTCGGCAGTCTGTTCTGGCGCGAGCGCCTCTGCACCGTTTGCCACATAGTCAAGCATTCTACCACGCAAGGTATCGTCAGTTGCTGGCTGGATAAGATATTCTCCCGATTGCCAGAGAAGCGCCGTATATGCAAAGGCGGCAACGGCTACTATGGCAAGAACTCCTAAAACAAATTTTGGAAAGAAGTCAGGGAAAGTCTCGGAAAACCGCGGTAGACTTGATTTGGCTAATTCTTCTGTCTGAGAGTGTCTGACACGATGCGGTTCAGGTTTAGGTGCAGGCGGCGGTGATTGTTTCACGCTGTATTGTGTAACTTCTTCATTGGCATGAAGCTCAATCTGAGGTTCATCTGGCAGCTCAACAAATGGCCGTCCTGTTGGCCGTCTGTCAGGACTTTGATTGATGGTAACAAAGCGTGCCCCCGCTTGTCGATAGGCCGGCAGATTTGGCCGCTTCGCCGCGGGTTTTTGAACGCTCTTCAAAACGGTACTCCCTTGCACCGCGAAAATTTGCGGCCTTCGGGCGACATGCTGATCTTTTATCACCTGCGTATAATCATTAACCATATTAGACTTATCGACATTTTTAAGCCCAAAATTAACTTATTATAGCAGTTATTGTAATTTAACAGCGAGCATGGCTATATCATCATCCTGACTGTGCGAACTTGCAAAAGCGCTAATGTCTTCTCGAATAAATGTAATAAGGTCCTGCATCGGTAAAGAGCAATTTTCATCAAGCATAGTTTGAAGCCGTATCAGCTCGTATTGCTGATGCTCTGGATTAAACGCTTCCAAAATGCCGTTGGTGTAGAGAAAAAGCACATCACCTGTCTGTAGAAGTGTTTCATGAAGATGATATTTAGCGCTTTCAATGAAACCCAGAGAAGGATCAGGTGCGGTTATAAGCGAACCAAAACGCGCTTTACCAGATTTAAGAAAAGGAGGAACATGACCTGCATTGATAAATTCAAGTTTGCGTGTTTTTATATCAAGAGCGCCTGCCCAAACAGTAACAAACAACCCACTTTCGTTTCTCATGCTCAGCTCACGGTTTGTCTGCACAACAGCCTTGTTAAGCGGCATACCTTGTTGAAGATACGCATGAAGGAGCGTCTTAGTTGTTACCATGAAAAGTGAAGCGGGAATGCCTGTTCCGGCAACATCACCAATAAACATTACCAGTGTTTTCTCGTTGACGACGAAGAAATCGTAAAAGTCACCGCTGATATCCTTTGCCGGATGCATCATCGCATAAAGATCAAAATTACTGTTTTGTTTGTCATTCGAGGGAAATCTTCGCGGCAGCATTGCTGTTTGAATTTCTTTTGCAATATTGAGTTCAGTGGAGATACGCTGCTGTTCGGAATGTGCAAGAGCCATATTTTTGATAAAAGTTTTAAGCCGGCCTGCCATGGCATTAAACGAAAATGCAAGACGGCCAAGCTCTTCCGTATCTGATGTGACTACTCCGTTTATATCAAGATTGCCACCGCTAATTTGTTCGACAGCATCACCCAACTGGAGAATAGGCTGTGTGATGCTTTCGGAAAAGCGAGAAATCAGCGCGACCGCAATACCCATGATTAAAAGAACGATAATCACAATAATGATCAGCATGGCGGCAACGGTGCTGTCAGTCTTCCGGCGGGCATCAAGCGTAAAAGCATTGACATTTTGCCGGAGACGGCTCATTTGGAGGGTTACTTCTGCACCATTAAGAAATATGCCGATTGACCAACCGAGTTTTTCAAATCT
>JAITHM010000097.1 GCA_031279965.1 Spirochaetaceae bacterium | reverse complement strand
GCAGCTTTATTGTGTCAATAAGGCCCTGTTTTTCTTTGGCAAGACCAAAAATATGTTTTTGGGCATCGTTAAGTTCCATCTGCAAGTTGTTCACGACATCAAGTCCTGTCTGCACGGATGTGGTAACGCTGTCAAGCTCCATTTTAAGTGTGTCACGCTCAACGGTGCGTTTTTTCAGATTTTCGCCCCGTGCGTTTCGTTCATCCCGAAACTGTTTTAAGCGCAAAAGCTGAATATCACGTTCTAAAGCAAAGGTTTCGTCCTTAAGGGCACGATATTTGAGTGTCTTTTCCGCCTGAACCTTGAGCGTATCATACGAATGTTTAACTTCTTTCTGAATATCTTCAGTCCGGCGTATGTTTTCTTCGTATTTGGCAAGACGCAACTCTGCATCGCGGCTTTTTACCCGGTTTTTCGTGATGCCTGCGGCTTCCTCGAACAAATAGCGGCGCTCTTCTGGCCTTGAAGAGAGCGCTTGATCAATTTTGCCCTGCTCCATTACCGAATAGGCTGCCTTGCCGACACCGGTATCCCAGAAAAGCTCCCGTATTTCTTTAAGCTTCCGCTCTTGATTGTTGATAAAATATTGACTTTCGCCGGAACGGTAAAGCCTGCGTTTTATTTCAACCTCGACCTCTTCACGGGGAAGCAGTCCGTTGTCATTGGCAAGGGTTAGCGCTACTTCGGCAACATTTAACGCCCGGCGTGTTTCGCAGCCGTTAAAGATAACATCTTCCATCTTTTCTGCGCGCATTGCTCCGGACTTTTGTTCACCCAGCACCCATTTTATCGCATCAACGACATTGGATTTACCGCAGCCGTTCGGCCCCAGAAGCGCAGTAATTCCATCGGCAAATTCAATATGAGTTTTATCAGCAAATGATTTAAAACCAAAAATATCAAGACTTTTAAGGAACAAAAAATTCTCCCGGGCCACAGCCGCGCATGTTGAATAAAAATCAGCCTAGCATATCACCAATGCCCTATTCAAGCCTCCCAGAGGCCGCCATCCAAGCTGCCTTCCCGCTTCAAAGTAAGAAAACTCAGTGGGAATGGCATGCCGTTAGTGTTCTGCGTCAAATAAATTTGAAGGCACGCTTTGGAGTGCCGATATTACACCGATGGCAAAAAAAATAGCTGTTTTGGGCGCGACAGGCTCTATTGGAACAAGCACACTCGATGTGATTCGCTCCGCCGGGGATGATTTTGAACCGGTGCTTTTAAGCGCACAGACAAACACGGCGGCGCTTTGTGCGTTAGGCAGGGAATTTCCTCGTGCAGTACTTGCACTTTCCGGCGAAAACATATCAGCAGACCTGCCCGCTGGAAATTCCGTAATTTATGGCCGCGCGGCGTTACTTTCCGCGATTAAAACCTGTGGTGCAGATATTGTTATTCATGGTATTGCCGGAGCTGCCGGGCTTGAACCTTCACTTGCCGCGCTGGAAAGTGGTGCGCATCTTGCACTGGCCAATAAAGAAAGTGTCGTTATGGGCTGGAATCTTATTTCAGAAACAGCTTTGCGGCATAACGCACTGATAATTCCTGTAGATTCCGAACACAGCGCACTATTCAATCTGATACGCGCCCATTGTCCCGGGGCACGCCCCAGCGAAATAATTCTTACCGCATCAGGGGGGCCTTTCCGTACACTCTCTCCGCAAGAACTTGCCGAAGTTACCGTTGAACGGGCGCTGTCGCATCCGACATGGAATATGGGAGCGAAAATCACGATTGATTCAGCAACACTTGCAAATAAAGGGCTTGAAGTAATCGAGGCCGCGCGGCTTTTTGATATGCCGCCGGAACATATCCGGGTAACCGTTCATCCTCAGAGCATTGTCCATTCAATGATTCGGCTTCCATCGGGGGCGGTGTATGGCGAGTTTTCCCGGCCAGACATGCGCCTCCCCATTCATAATGCCCTTTATTATCCAGAAAGCCGTCCCTGCCCCTTTGCACATCTTGAGTTTACCGCACCGGCCGCCGCTCCGCTTACACTCAGTTTTGAAGAGCCGGATACCATGCGCTTTCCGATGCTTTCCCTCGCTTATGCGGCACTGCGGAGCGGCGGCTTGTATTCTGTAGCCTACAATGCGGCAAACGAGGCTGCAGTTGCCCGGTTTAGTGCAGGCGGCCTTCGGTTCCCTCAAATTGCCCAGGTGACAGAAGCAGTTCTTGCTCATGATTGGAGTGGCAGCCCTCAAAATCTTGACGCAATTTTCGATGCCGACCGCCGCGCCCGTGATCTGGCAGCCCACATAGAATAGTCTGCCCCCCCAATACTTTTCGTGTAGAGCATCATAAAGCTTGACGGAGCATATAAAAGTATGTTAGACAAAAGTGCCCTGTTTTCAGGAACCGTGCGAGTAGACGCCGCCCAACCCCGCCAGGTCCGGAAGGAAGCAACGGTAAGCGGAGGTATACTGCGCCGCGGCACCCCTGTAAACAGGGCTTTTCGTGCGCAACTTTTTTCAGTTTTATGTGTCGATACGTGTGGAGGTTTATTATGAAGACGATTCACCGCGATGTAGAGCCGTGGGCGTTTTTAGATGAGTACCGTGGAGAATTTTTTTCGGGGAAATGGCCTACCCTTCCCCAAATGTTTAAAATAACCGTACAGCGGCATGGCAAACGTGCTTGCTTTACAATTTACGAGCCTGAAAGAATCAGTCTGAATTACTGCGAAGCTTTAACAAAAATAGAGGCCGCAGCCCGCTGGCTCCATGACAACGGTGTTGACAAAGGCGTATCTGTTGCCGTAACTGGGAAAAATTCGCCGGAATGGGCGGTTGCCTATCTTGCCGTGCTTTTCGCTGGTGGTACGGTTGTTCCCATTGATTATCAGCTTAAAGATGATGAGCTTGACATTTTGCTTGAGAAATCCCGTGCGAAAATTCTCTTTGTTGACGAAGAAAAATACGACCGTTACCTGGGACGCGCTATAAAAGTAGCTGCACTCAAACAAGGAATGGGAAATTACATTTACGATCTTGACGGTGCGGCCTTTACCCCGCCTGAGCTTACCGGCAATGATACAGCGGCGATACTTTTTACTTCCGGCACAACAGGCACCCCCAAAGGCGTTATGCTGAGTCATGAAAACCTCGTTGCCGACTGTTATTTATCGCAGGGCACCCCGCTTGATGTGCTTCACACCGATGTTTTTTACGCGCTTTTACCGATACATCATGCATATACGATGCTTGCTGTATTTATTGAAGCTATTTCGCAAGGCGCCGAAGTGCTGTTTGGCAAAAAAATGATCGTTAAAACAATACTCCACGACCTTAAAGCGGGGAAGGTAACGATGTTTCTTGGCGTTCCCATGCTGTTTAACCGGCTTTTAGCGGCAATACTTCGCGGTTTACGGGAAAAAGGCATCGTTGTATACGGCATCATACGCTTTCTTATGATGGTTTCCGGCGGAATAAAAAAGACCTTCGGGGTGAATCCTGGTAAAAAAATGTTCCGGGCAGTGCTTGAAAAAGCCTCGCTCAGCACCATTCGTAATTGCATTTCCGGCGGCGGGCCGCTCGCCCCAAGCGTTTTTAAAAAATATAATCAGCTGGGCATTGATTTTGTGCAGGGATATGGCCTTACAGAAACATCACCCATCATCAATCTTAATCCTATCGAGCACTACAAAGAGACAAGTGTTGGCAAGGTCGTCCCTGGCGTTGATATGCAGATACTCGACCCTGATGAACGGGGAATCGGCGAAGTTGCCCTAAAAGGGCCTATGGTCATGCAGGGGTATTTTGAGATGCCTGCCGAGACAGCGGCGTGTTTTACCAGCGACGGCTATTTTAAAACAGGCGATCTTGGTTATTTGGACAGCGAAAATTATCTGTATCTTACCGGACGGGCAAAAAATATGATTGTTACCGAAGGCGGCAAGAATGTCTATCCAGAAGAAATTGAAAATGAGTTTCAGCTTTTTGAGGAAATTGATCAGATTCTTATCCGTGGTTATGTTCATGACAAAAAAATGAAGACAGAAAGCATTGAAGCGCTTGTTTTCCCCAGTTTTGAATTTTTTAAGAATTCCGGTATTACTGTGCAGGAACAAATTCGCAGCCGCATCAACACAATCATTGCCGAGGTCAACAAGCGGCTGCTGCCCTATCAAAGAATTGAAAAAACAACGCTGCTTGACGAACCTTTGGAAATGACCACGACAAAGAAAATTAAACGGAAACACGGAGAAGAACATGCGGCATGATAGGGAAAAACTCAGGTAGCGTTGATCACGTTGTCTTAATAAACGGCATAAGGGACAAGTTCATCAATACGGATGCGGAAACTTGCTTGTGCCGCCCAGTTTCCACGGAAAATTCGGTAAAGCGGAAATGCCGCCAGAGCTATGCTGCCGCGAACAAACCGTGGACGATTACGTTCAGTACTCCTAAGCTCGGCACGAAGCGCCTGTTTTATTGCATCTTCAAGCGCCGCGGCTTTGATCATCGTGCGCGCACTCGTTCCCGCCGGCCCTGTAAGCGGCGCATGTCCCATTGCTTTGATTCCTTTTGTTTGCGCTGAATTCCATGCACGCAGACGGTTTTGCTGATCGGCGGCGAGGTGATAATCGCACCAAAGATAGTAAACGTTATCTAGTATCGATACATCACTTATCTTGATACGGGCATCATCTGCTTTAACAGTACCGATGGGCTGTAAATTCAGGCGTTCTCCAAGCTGCCGTGCGCGTTCCCCGGGCTCATACTCAAAATTCCAGCCATAAATCATGCCGGAAAATGCCGTTGCAGTATCTTCCAACGCCCAATTTGACGCTGTTTCCGTATCAAGCGGCGAGTTTATTCCTAAATCAATCAGGTAGACCGGCTCAAGCTCAACGGCAATTTCTCCGCGTAGAATCTCTTGATTCCTGCTCTGGGCGCCCATTGTCGTTGAAAGCATAAGAAAAACAAAAAAGCCGCTCAATCTAATAATACGGTTCACTTCCTCATTATCGCCACTCTCTTCCAGTTTTTTTATACTAAGCGCCAAAAGCCCCATTCGCTGGTGCACAAAAAATTGCTGGTGAAGCAGTCTCCGTTTAACTACTTCCCCCTGCCCGTTCCGGACGCTATACTACATCCATGTACGAGACGTTTATTGGACTTGAAGTTCATATTCACCTTTTAACAAAAACCAAAGTTTTTTGCGGCTGCCGTGCGGCGTTTGGAGATGAACCAAACAGTAATATTTGCCCGGTGTGCATGGGCTATCCCGGCGTATTGCCTTCGCTCAATAAAGAAGCAATGCGGATGGGCTGTACTGTTGCACGGGCGCTGAACTGCCGTATACCGGAACGCACCTGGTTTGACCGCAAACAATATTTTTATCCTGATATGACAAAAAACTATCAGATTTCACAGTTTGCCAACCCTCTTGGACAGGAGGGTTGGATCGAAATTGAAGACCGGAATATCAGCAAAAGAGTACGCATCCGGGAGTGCCATTTAGAGGAAGACGCAGGAAAAATGATGCATACCGGCACTGTTTCGCTGCTTGATTACAACCGCGCCGGCGTTGCGCTTCTTGAAATTGTGACCGAACCTGATATGTGCTCTGGAGAAGAGGCGGAACTTTTTATTCAACAGCTTCGCCGGCTGGTGCGTTACCTTGGCGTTTGCGACGGCAACATGGAAGAAGGAAGCCTTCGTGCTGATGCGAATATTTCGATAAATAACGCCGGATCAGGCTTGGGTAAAAAGGTCGAAATCAAAAACCTTAATTCATCGCGCTTTGTGCGGCTTGGCCTGAATTATGAACGCGAGCGGCAGGGTGTTCTGCTTGATGAAGGCAAGGAAATCATTCAGGAGACACGCCTGTGGAACGAAAACCGGGACAGGACAGAAGTAATGCGGACTAAAGAAAACGCCAATGATTACCGCTATTTTCCCGAACCCGATCTTCCTGTTTTTATACCCGATGCAGCCTTTATTGATTCAGTTGAGGCGGGTCTTGTGGAACTTCCACTGGAACGTGTTCGCCGTTTTAAACGCGATTGGGCATTAAACGGCGATCATGCGGATGCGCTCTGCGAAGAAAAGGCACTGGCAGATTATTTTGAGGCGGCGCTTGCCGCAGTGATCACCCAGACTAAAGGTCTTTTAAGTGATCAAGATGCTGCCCAAAAAACCGCCAACTGGATACTTACTGATATAAAACACCTTATAAACCGGGAAAAACAGGAACTTTCTGCCATCGGCGCCCTAAAATTAACGCCCGCCCGCCTTGCGGCGATTATTTCTCTTACTGCACGAGGAGAGCTTTCCAGCAAAAATGCCAAACAAACAGCCTTTGCGATCATGAGCGAAGACAAAGATGCAGAGGTCATAATCAAAGAGAAAGGCTGGGCGCAAATTTCTGATCCGGCAATAATTGGCCAGGCGCTCGAAAAAGTTTACGCCGCCGAGCAGAAAACATTCAAAGATGCCCGCGATGCCCAGGCCGCTGGAAATGCCAAACGCTTTACAACGTTGAATGCATATCTTGTGGGGAAATTATTAGCCGAAACACATGGACGTGCCAATCCTGAAATTGCAGGAAAACTCGTTGCTGAACGGATGGCGTGTTCAGATTAAGCTGCAAGCGGCGTTTTACTGGGAGGGCGTTGATGCCTGTGTGAATGTGTAGGCATCCCCGTTCCAGTCTACTGTGCAGGCGCCGCCTTCAGTGAGCGTACCAAAGAGCACTTCGTCTACAAACCATGATTTGATTTTTTCTTCAATAATGCGGCTTGTATTACGTGCGCCAAATTCTTTTGAATAGCCGTCACAAGCGAGCCGTCGAACTGCCGCTTCACTTACCGAAAGACTGATGTTTTTTTCCGCAAGCTGATTCTTAAAAAGCTCAAGATCTTTTTCAACAATCTCTACCATGATGTCTTCAGAAAGATGAGCAAAACTTACAATGGCATCGAGCCTGTTGCGGAATTCCGGCGTAAAGATTTTCTCGACGGCATCATCCACGGCAGTACTTTGATCGACAATCCGTTCTCCAAAACCAAGAAGGTTCTTGCCAATATCTCGTGCGCCGGCATTACTTGTCATGATAATTACTGCATTGCGAAAATCAGCTTTGCGGCCGTTGTTATCAGTTAACGTCGCGTAATCCATGATTTGCAGAAGTATGTTATAAATATCCGCATGCGCTTTTTCGATTTCGTCAAGCAAGAGCACGCAGTGCGGCTGTTTTCGTAACGCATCTGTTAAAAGGCCGCCCTCTTCATAGCCAACATATCCCGGCGGCGACCCGATAAGGCGCGAAATAGCGTGTTTTTCCTGATATTCACTCATATCAAAACGATGAAGCGTTACGCCAAGCAAATCAGCGAGACTCCGCGCCAGCTCTGTTTTGCCAACACCGGTAGGGCCGGCAAAAAGGAAATTGGCAACTGGTTTATCTTGCGAGCGGAATCCTGCACGGCTTCGTTTAACTGCTTTAACCACCGCATCGCAGGCGGTTTCCTGACCAAAAACTCGCATCTTAAGCTTTTCGGCAAGATAGCGAAGCTTGTCACGTTCGGTTTCACCAACAGATTTTTCGGGGATTTTGGCAATACGGGCTACAACTGTTTCAATAGCTTGAAGGTCAATATCAACAATTTCCTCATCCTGAACAGTTCTGGTTTTTTTCTGGTTGTCCGAATCTTGCGCCAGTTCACCTTCCCCGCCGCCGCTGTTCTTCCACACCTGAATTCGCGCAAAGGCTCCCGCTTCGTCAATAACATCAATTGCCTTATCAGGCAGACGGCGTTCACCGATATACTGTGATGAAAGCCGCACGGCACCTTCAAGAGCTTCGTCAGAATAACGAACATGGTGATATTCTTCATATTTTAATTTAAGTCCTTGGAGAATTTTTCGCGTATCTTCTTCGCTTGGCTCGTTGATATCAATACGCTGAAACCGGCGTGAAAGGGCGCGGTCTTTATCAAAAAATTTGTTGTATTCTTCGTGAGTTGTCGATCCAATACAGCGAAGTTTTCCTGAAGCAAGCGCCGGCTTCAACAAGTTTGAAGCATCAAGCGAACCTGAAGCAGAGCCCGCCCCAACCAGTGTATGAATTTCATCAACGAAGAGAATCGCGTTTTCTTTTTTGAGCACCTCATCAAGTACCCGTTTGACGCGCTCTTCAAAATCGCCCCGGTAACGAGTTCCGGCAACAAGCGCCCCCATATCCAGAGAATAAAGCGTAAAGTTATGAAGCGCAGGCGGAACATTATTTGAAGCTATACGCTGGGCAAGCCCTTCGGTAATTGCCGTCTTGCCTACACCGGAATCGCCCACATGAACAGGATTGTTTTTTTTGCGGCGGCAGAGAACCTGAACCGTACGGTCAAGTTCCGGCTCGCGCCCAATAACTGGCTCAAGCCGTTTCTCGCGGGCCAGCGTAACAAGCTCCGTTGCATAACGCTCAAGTGCTGATTTTTTATTTTTAGACTTGGTATCCTCTTCCAAATCATCTTCTTTGAGGTCGGTCATCTGTCCAGATCCGGGAGGATAACTTCTGATAAACGAATATGCATGCTCATCTTCGCCTTCGTAACCGTGCGCAAGCGTCCGCAATAAATCAAGCCGCTGCAAACCCGCCCGGCGCAGGTAATAGGAACAGGCGTTTTCATCATCGTATAAAGAAACAAGTATATCAGCAACGTCAATAATCTCACGCTGACTGGTTCGCGTCTGGCTTACTGCCCGTTCCAAGACATTTGAATAACCGACCGTCTGCGTCGGTTCACGGCCGTTTTGGGAACTTTGGCGTTCAAATTTGGGAATTTTCTGTTCAAAATAGGTTTCAATACCGGTTTTTATCGTATTGAGATTCGCCCCGCAGGCAGTCAAAAGGGCTTTGACCTCATCAAATGATACCACCGCATAAAGAATATGTTCCGGCGTAAGGTATTCATGATGTCTAATACACGCCTCGGTATACGCCGCATTAAGTACCGCTTGAGTATAGCGGCTTATTTTAAGAGCCATCTCTCACTCCACATCCTCGTGCCTCTCATTCTACGCGAGTTCCAACACACATTTCAAGGGGAAATTTTTTTTCGCGGCAAGGCAATGTACCTGCTCTGCTTTTGTACGTGCGATATCGAATGTATAAACACCCGCTACCCCACGCCCATTCCGGTGTACTTCAAGCATCGTCCGTTCAGCCTCCTGGTCATTCTTATGAAAAATGATTTTGAGTATATCGACAACAAAGTCCATCGACGTCCAATCATCATTTAAAAGAACAACCTTATAATCTTGCGGCTTTTTAAGTTTATCCTTCTGGCGTTCCGCAAATTTAAGCGTATTTCCCATTTTGTATAAACTTGTCCTTTTACCATCGTTTTGTCAACTCCGCCTTTGAGCAGGGGTAGCGCGGGCGCGAAGCGCCCGCCGCTGCCGCACGGCCTTTCCCGGCTGAGCGGGGCGGGTGGAAATTCGCGCGTGCAAACCTAGGTGGTCGTGGCCTGAACTGACGCACGCTTTGGCGTGGCTTGTGCGGACGCACGCCAAAAGTT
>JAITHM010000068.1 GCA_031279965.1 Spirochaetaceae bacterium | reverse complement strand
GTTGCCGCGTCGGTATTCGACCGCTACCGGGTGCCGCTTTACAAAGAGGCGAGCCACAAACCCTATATCATCGCGGCGATGATATTTCTGTCAAAGGTGAAGTACCCGCAGAAGACGCTGAAAGAGCTCTCCGAGCGCGGTAAAAAACGCTTTTTCGGCATTGCATAACACAAAAGCGGGAGTTTTACTCCTGCTTTTGTGTTTTTAGAACTGAATCTAGATTTACTCATCAGAAGTTGTAGTTAAAATTTTTTCAAATTCAGCAAGAAGTTTTGTGCGTAATTCACTGATAGTGCCGTGGGTGCCAAGCCCCGCCGCGTTTTTGTGGCCGCCGCCGCCCAGCGTAGCGGCAATCAACGCGACATTAACTCTATTTCGTGAACGTAATCCAACGTTACATTTTTCGGCAGACTCTTGCCGTATAACGGCTATTGCCTCAACATTATTCACTGAAAGCAACAATTGGTAGAGTGTGTCAGAATCTCGGCTTTCAACCCCATACCGTTCTGTTTCTTCAAAAGTTTCTGTGCAGATAAGAAGCTTGCCTTCAAAATATGATTCGATGCGCGAGAGCATTGATCCAAGAAACATGCAGGTATTTAAAGTTTTCCCGCCGTTCATCAAAGCAAATGTTTGTTTGGGATTTGCTCCCGCACGAACAAGCGTAGCGGCAAGATCGAATGTCGCCGCTCCACCGGCATCAAGATGGCGAAAAAAGCCTGTATCGCCGCAAAGGCCCAGAAATAGCAATTCGGCTTCTTCCCGCGTCGGCTCAAGCCCCAGCGCCTTGACAAACTCGTAAATCAAACTGACTGTGGAAGGTGATTCTGAATTTACAAACCGCGCATCTGCCGCACCGGCCGTACCTGTTATATGATGATCAATAATCGCTGTTGGAAGGCCGCTAAGATGGCTTTCAAGATCACCAGTGCGATCAGCCGACGAACAATCAACAATGATTAGTGCGGCATCTTTGCGCATTTCTGCGGTTATTTCCCGTTGGAAAAGCTCTTCGTAGGCACGTATTTCATGCCGTTTAAACGGCCCCGCAGAACAGGGAATAGCTGTTTTACCAAGCCTCCGCAACGCAGAACATAAAACAAGTTCAGACCCAATACAGTCACCGTCCGGCTCCTTGTGTCCAACCACAAGGAAACGTGTATATTTTTTAATAAACGTCGCAAGCTCAGCTGGCGGCGCGGACGGTATGAACATTGTTATTTATATTCCAGCTTCAAGTCAGTAATATTTTCAAATTGAGAATCATAATCAGAAATTGGCGGGAGTATCCCCCATGTAAAGTGGCGCTGATCTCTGCGGAGATAGAGCCTGACATGATCAACAACGCCATCTTTGTAATACAAAGACATCTGCGGCCAGCGTTTCCCTGTTCCCGTCAGAATAATTTCAGCTTTAAGCGGCTCGGCATTGCCTTTAACCGGAATAAACCATTCGTTAGGTATATAGACCCGTTTGTTTACAAATGGGCTTTTTCTGTATTCAATAATATAGCCTTTTCTATGCGTAAAGACACGTTCAATAGGTATCTGTACCACATAAAATTCCGATTCTCCAAAGCCACCGCCTGATTGTCCCTGAGCTGCCGCAGCATCCTGCGCAAACAAAGAAGGCAGTCCTGCCGCACACAACAAAACCACAGTTAAAATTGCAATTTGAAACGTTTTCATCATAACCTCTCCAATCTTCATTTTATCATAGTAGCGCCGCTTATGCAATACCACATTTCGCAGCATGCCCGGCTTACGGGTACCGTGCGCGTTGCTTTTTTAAGATGAAGGCAGCATACTGTAACTATGCAGACATATATCAGAAAAACAAAAATTGTGTGTACGATGGGGCCGGCCTGCGACACTGACGAAACCGTCCGCAATGTGATTCTTGGCGGTATGAACGTAGCGCGCTTTAATTTTTCCCACGGCGCACACACAGAACATAAACAGCGTATGGATCGCGTTAAGCGTATTGCGCAGGAACTTGATGTGCCTGTTGCGCTGATGCTTGATACCAAAGGGCCTGAAATCCGCACAGGCCTTGTCCGGGACGAGACGCCGGTTGTCTTTAACAAAGGCGATATGGTGTGTGTGCGCACCGACGGGGCATTTACCACAGCGCCCAGCAGCACAGGGCCAGGGTGCATCTCTCTTACCTGGAAAGAGGCGGCAACGCATATCACCAAAGGCGTAAAAATTCTTATTGCTGATGGGTTATTTGAGCTTGATGTGTTGGAAAATGACGGCACGACGCTTCTATGCCAGGCGGCGAACACGGCTAAGATTGGCAGCAGAAAAAATGTTAATCTTATTGGCGTTCATGCCGGTCTGCCTATTCTTGCCGAACAGGACAAGACAGATATTGCCTTTGGCGCAGGTGAGGATATTGATTTTATCGCGGCAAGCTTTGTGAGTTTTCCGAGCGAAATCACTGAAATTCGCGCATATTTACGGAAAATTCATTGCACGGCAAAAATTATCGCTAAAATTGAGAATCAGGAAGGTCTTGATAACATTGAAGAAATCGCCGCCCTTGCCGACGGCATTATGGTGGCGCGGGGCGATCTTGCCGTACAAATTCCCGACGAACGCATTCCTCTTGCCCAGAAAAAAATTGTTGATGTAGCGCGCCGGCAATGCAAACCAGTAATCATCGCCACCCAAATGCTCGATTCCATGATCGTAAACCCGCGCCCAACTCGCGCCGAACTGACCGATGTCGCCAACGCAATTTTCGACGGAGCCGATGCCGTGATGCTTTCTGGCGAGACAGCGCAGGGGACATATCCGGTAGAGGCGGTTTCAACGCTTGCCAAGATTGCCTGCACGGTTGAACAATCGGAAGAATATCATCAGCGTGTGCGAACCTATTTGCTTACCTTGCTGGAAAAGCCTTCGCCGGAACCGAAGAAAGAACAGGCCTCGCACACAACGGAGATTGCCGGTGCGGTGTCGCGCTGTGCCTACGAAACTGCCGTTGCTGTCCAGGCAAAAGTGATTCTAACGCCGACAGTCTCGGGCAGTACAGCGCGTCAAATTTCCCGCTTCCGGCCAGAACAGCCAATACTTGCCGTAACGCCCAATGTGCGAACATTCAAAAGCATGCTTCTTATGTGGGGGGTTGTTCCCAAACTTACAATACAAGCAGTACATTCCGATGAAATGATTCAGAATGCCCTTAAAATAAGCTCTGAAACAGGTATGGCGGCAATTTCTGACCGCCTGGTACTTGCCGCAGGGCTTCCTTTGGGAAGTCCGCTGCCGCTTAACACGGTTCGTGTGCTTATTATGGGAACCATACTTGCCCGCAGTTCATCCGGTGGTTGTGCCGGCAAAGATATGTTCCGGGCGCATGGACGTGTCGTGTGGGCAGATTCCGCCGAGAATGCGCGCCAGATCATCAAGGCTGACGGAGGGGATATTCTTGTCTGTCCGTCACTTACCGACGAATACACGCCGATACTCCGCATTGTTCGCGGCGTAATTTGCGAAGGAGTGTGCGCTATTAGTACCAAAGTGCTGGCAATAATTAATCCGCATCTTGTTTGGCTTACCGGCGTACACGGCGCGTCAAAAAAACTTGAATCAGGGACATCTGTTACTATTGACGGTAAGGCGCTTCTTGTCTACGAAGGAACGCTGTAAGTGCTTGCCAAGCGAATTATTCCCTGCCTTGACGTTGATGATGGCCGTGTGGTAAAGGGGGTTAAGTTTCAGGAGATTGCTGATGCAGGCGATCCTGTGGAACTTGCCCGCCGGTATAACAATGATGGCGCGGATGAGCTTACTTTTCTTGATATTGGAGCTTCCTATAAAAGCCGTGCGACTTTATTCGAAATAGTTCGACAGGTTGCGGCAGAAGTGTTTATTCCACTCTGTGTAGGTGGTGGAATTCGTTCTGTTGATGATATGCGTGCGGCAATGAATGCGGGAGCCGATAAAGTTTCTGTGTGCACATCGGCACTCGAACGTCCGGCGCTGCTTTCTGAAATGGCCGCCGCTTACGGCAGACAGTGTGTGGTACTTTCGATAGATGCCCGGCGCTCCGGCACCACCGCTGCCGGAACCCCTATCTGGCATGCTTTTGCCCGTGGCGGGCGTGACGACACAGACCGTGACGTGCTGGTCTGGGCCGCCGAAGCCGTTTCCCGTGGCGCAGGGGAAATTCTCCTTAATTCGATAGATGCCGATGGTACTGGCACAGGCTATGACCTTGAGCTTATTCACGCGGTGATGGCGGCGGTGCCAGTTCCAGTGATAGCATCTGGCGGTGCAGGTTCACTCGATCAGATTGCTGATGCGGTGGAAGCTGCCGATGCGGCGCTTGTTGCCTCGCTGCTTCATTTTGGCAAGACGACAATACCAAAAATCAAAACACATATTGAAGCGCGAGGTGTGTGTGTCCGCTGGTGACGCGGCGGTCTTCCGCATCGGGCTGGGAACAGACCTTCACCGTCTTGTCGAAGGCCGCCGTTTGGTGCTGGGCGGTGTAACGCTCCCCTGTTCCCTGGGCGCAGAAAGTCATTCTGATGGCGATGCGCTGATTCATGCGGTGATTGACGCGCTTCTTGGCGCAGCGTGTCTTGGTGATATTGGCGAACTTTTCCCCAACAATGACTTTCGCTGGAAAGATGCCGACTCGCGCGAACTTCTCCGCCAGACAGCAGCTAAGCTGAACAGCGCAGGCTGGGATATTGTCAATATTGATGCCGTGGTATCCTGCGAAGAGCCGAAAATTCTTCCGTATCGTGACACTATCCGCGCCTCGCTTGCCGGCGTACTTAACCTATCGGTGGATCATGTTTTTGTAAAAGGCAAGACAGGCGAAGGAATGGGTGATGTTGGTGAAGGCCGCGCCGTCAGTGTTATTGCCGTCTGCCTTATTCGTGCCCGATAAGGCCAAATTCACGAAAGCGCCGCGGGACAGGGGCGGTAAAGCTCCGCATGGCAGTACTACCTGGCAGAACGAGCGTAAGGCGGCGGGCGTGCAGGGCAAGCGTTGCTGAGGGGAAGCGCTTGTCGTGAGTATTGTAAACAGGATCTCCAAGTATAGGGCAGCCAATATAGCGCAAGTGTACGCGAAGCTGGTGTGTGCGTCCTGTTGCTGGACGAAGCACGATCAGCGCGTAGACAGATCCATCGTTCAATGTCCAGCGTTGTTTAACACGAAAGCGGGTCAGCGCCGCTCTGCCCCGTGTTTCAGATACGGTAAACCGTTTCCGGTTGCACGGGTCGCGGACAAGCGCCGCAGCAATACGGCCTTCATCTTCACGCGGCGCCCCCCGGGTAAGCGCGATATAGCTTTTACAAACCGTTCGTGCCTTAAATTGGGCCTGTAAAAATGAAAGCGCTTCGCTATCCCAGGCGGCAATCATAACGCCGGAAGTATCTTTATCAAGCCTGTGAACAATAAAGGGGCGCATTCTATCACTGGCAGACGGCCAGACCGCCGCCACGCGGCCCAGCAGTGCATGGGCGAGGGTGCCACTCCAGTTTCCCGCCGCCGGATGCACAACCATACCCTGCACCTTGTTCACAACAATCACGCGGTTGTCTTCGTACAATACATCAAGCGGAATGTCTTCCGGCACAAGGTCATGGAGAACATCGTCATTCCAGTGAAGTTCAAGCAAATCTCCGGTTTTAAGGGCGCATGAAAGTTTTACCGGCTTGCCGTTGACCAAGGCTTTGGCAGCCCGTGCTTTTAGCTGAGAACGGCTGAGGATGCCAAGACGGGCTGCGTAACGGTCAAGGCGGAGTTTATCCTGAGTATTAAGTTCGACAGTGCCGCGATAACCCGGCATGTTAGGGGGCAGCCTCTGGCTGTGGAGGGGCGGCCTCACCGGAAATTTCTCCTGGCACGGCCTCGCCTGGCGGCTCGTTCTCTTCGGAAGCTGCGTCTTCGGGGGGAATTGATCCGTCAAGCGGCGTTCGTATGATTGTAGGCGGATCAGGGGTGAAAGCCCGTGCCCGTGCAGCCGCCTTATTTCGCTTGATTTTTACGATGATAAAATCGGTTATCGCAATGGAAATTGCCATAGCGCCTGCAATTAGAAGGGCGGCTTTGTATTCATCGTTCGTCCAGGGAACAGGATTATCTGCGGTCATCGGCCATGGGTAATAGCGCGCATCACTCCAGTTATGCTGAGCTGAACGGTATAAATCAACCGAAATTACCGTTACAAGCCATGCAAAGGGAAAAACACCAAAGGCAACAATATCAGCGCGGCGGAAATCTTTTGCCCATTGAGGAAACGTAACTGTTTCGGCCTTTTCTTCGGTGGTTCCAGCAGTCACTGTGCTCTGTCCGAAGACTTCGGTTGCTGCCGAGACAATGGTAAGTATCAGGATAAGACCAAGCCGTTTTTGCATGATTTATTGCCGCTCGCCAAAAATAGCCGTACCAATACGAATGAGCGTAGCCCCCTCTTCAATTGCGATGGGATAATCGCCTGACATGCCCATCGACAGCGTTGAAAGTTTTGTGCCGGGAAAAGCCTGCCAGAGCTTTTCCCGTGCTTGGAAAAGCCGCCTGAACGACTGCCGGACACATGCAACATCCTCCGTGAACGGCGCCACCGTCATAAGTCCGCGCAATTCAAGGGCAGGATAGCGAAACACCCGTTCAGCCGCGCCGAAAAGTTCGTCTTCATGCCGGTAGCCGCCTTTCTGCACCTCGCCGCAATTTAATTCCAACAGTATCATTAAAGGCTTTTCGCGCCCTGTTGTCAACTCACCAAGGGTATCAATAAGGCTGGTGCGATCAACTGATTGAATGCAGTCAAAAATTGCAAGCGCCCGTTTTGCTTTGTTTCGCTGCAAGCCGCCAATAAGATGAAGTTCTCCTTCGTGGGCTCCGGTGCGCCATCCGGCAAATTTCGTCTCCGCTTCTTGAACACGGCTTTCCCCAAAAAGCGTAATACCTGCCTGCAATGCCGCCTCAACATCTTCCCGGGGGAAGAATTTGGAAACAGCCATAAGTTTTATTTCTTCGCTTTTTCGCCCGGAACGCAGGCAACATTCATTGATTGATTCGGTAATCTGTGCAATACGGCGGGCAATAGATGTGCACGCCTTAGGAGGTAAGGCGTTCATATCCTTGCTCATCCTTCAAAATTGTCTGGAACCTCAATATTTGAATAGACATTTTGTACGTCATCGTTATCTTCAAGCTTTTCGATAAGGCGAAGCACTTTTGCCGTGGTGTCCGCAGGCAGCTCAACGGGAGCTTCGGGAACCATGCTGATTTCTGCACTTGTCGTTTCGTAGCCTTTTTCTTCCAGAGCCTTTGCGACCGCTTCAAAATCATCGGGAGCACTGGTTACTTCAATAATGCCTTCAGAAAGAGCGACATCTTCCGCGCCGCCATCAAGCGCCGCCTCCATAATCTGATCTTCGGTATATTTTTCGCCATCCAGCGTGATAATGCCTTTGCGGGTTAAAAGACGGCTTACCGAGCCTGATTTGGCAAGTTCCGCACCGGCGCGGGTGAGGATATTGCGAACATCGGCAGCGGCACGGTTTCTGTTATCAGTAAGCACTTCGATCAAAATTGCCGCTTCACCAAGCCGCGCTTCGTAGGTAAGTTCTTCGTAATTTACGCCTTCAAGCTCGCCTGTGCCCTTTTTTATCGCACGGTCAATATTATCTTTGGGCATATTCGCACCGCGCGCCTTGATAATCGCCGTTCGCAGCCGAGGATTCCCTTCCGGGTCGCCGCCGCCCATCCGTGCCGCTATTGAAATTTCTTTAATAAGCTTTGTAAACAAATTCCCGCGCTGCGCGTCTGCCGCACCTTTAGCGCGTTTAATCTTTGCCCACTTACTGTGTCCTGACATAGTTACTCCTGTTTTTCAAGCAATGATGACGGCATATTACCCGATCTCCGCTAAATTGTGAACCACCCGCAGACAGCACGCAGCAATTTTGAATTTGACAACAGAACCTGTTCCCAAAATGGGAACAGGTTCTGCCGGCCGTTATTTTTTAAGCGTAGGCCATTTGTTGGGAAGACCGCTAAAGTCCCAGGTGTCCGTACTCCAACTAAGCGTTGTTGTCCAGGTGCTCGCTTGCTGCAAAGCGGTTAGTTCAGTGCCTGCTGCGTCAGGATCGTTAGCCGCACCTTCACTATCATCTGCGGCTTCGGTATTAACGCCGACGATCATACCTTTGCGCGCAATGTTATCGCTGAAGGTTGTCGAGGTTGGCGCTAGCCCGCCAGTTCCCACACCGGCAAAACGGCTGTTGGGGAAAATACCAACAGTAACATTCGTCATTACAGCAACTGCTTTTTCGCCAACCGCGGCTGAATTTTGTATCGTTGCGTTTACAGCAGTACCGCCGTTCTTCCAAACACTGCCGACAAGGCCGCCGGCGCCAAGCACATAGTCCGACCTCGCCGCAGTAGTATGTGTATTCTCCGCAGAAACCACGCCTGCGCTATAGCAGTTCGTTATCGCTACATTGGTGGTGCCGTTTGTAGCATAAATATCCCCGACAAGACCGCCTGCAAACATCCGGGAGTGCTGTGAAGCGCCTTTAACGCTTATTGTTCCCACAGCATAACAATCGGAAATATCAACATTCAGAGTAGCATTACTCGTAGTACCAATTCTTCCAATAAGGCCGCCAAACCCGCAGACGTGGTTAGTACCGCTCGCATTCCATTGATAATCACCTACCGTTGCGGTCAGTTCAGAAGCACAGTTAGCAATAACAACCCCTCCCGTCGCAATTTTTATTTCACCAACAAGGCCGCCAACAAGAAAATAATTAGGGGAGTTTAAGCTGGCAGTAGTTCCTGTAAATGGCAGATTTCCCTTTACTTTGATGTTTTTGAGGTTTATAGAACTGCTTGCAGTAGTTTGAATATATCCAACGACACCGCCAAAATAAGTTGAGCCATTTCTTGTTTTTGCCGCGTCTGCAAGCGAAACATCAAGTGTAAAATCCTGGATATATGCACCGCCTTCTACCGTCGTAAAAAGCCCTGTATTTCCATTCGCTTTTGACAGCGCAAGCTTAATCGTGTAGCCGTTGCCGTAGAAATGTCCTTTGTATCCACTGGGGCCAGCCCATGTTATACCGGACTCTTCAAGGTCAATGTCACTTGAAAGCGCGAAGTCTTTGGCTTTATTTGCGTTATCTTCCAAGGTTTTAAGCTCATTCGGGTTAGAAATCCGAATACCAGCGTTGGTTACATTCAACTGGCCAAGAGCCTTCGTTGAACTCGTGTCTACCGTCACAGGAAGCACTTCGCTCACAT
>JAITHM010000134.1 GCA_031279965.1 Spirochaetaceae bacterium | reverse complement strand
AAGGTGCCGGAATTTACACCTGCGGAACCTGCGCCAATTATTATAAATTGACTGAGTCTCTCGCCGTGGGAAGCATCGTTGACATGACGGCGATAACAAAATTGCTGGCAAAGGCATCGAGCGTTATCACGATATAACAGAAATGTATGTTGCCTGCCCGCATGATATACGCTAACTACGCTGCTACCTCGCCGGCACTTTCGGCAGCGGCGGCGTGGGAACTGTGCGCCTACCTCAAAGAAACGCACCTCAATGCGGGGCGCAACTTCGAGGGGTTAGAGGCCGCCGCAACAGCGTTGCGGGCACGCAGAGCTGTTGCGGCGCTTTTCAGTGCCTCCCCCCTTTCCGTCATCTTTACAAACGGTGCGACGGCCTCGCTCAATATGGCGATACATGGCCTTATCCGTCCGCACTGCCATGTGCTGGCCACAAGCATTGAGCATAACGCTGCTGCTCGTCCGCTTCAGGCGCTTTTCCAAAGCGGCGTGATAGATCTTGAATGGCTTCCCTGCGATCCCAGCGGCTTGTTTGACAGCGCACAACTCCGCGCAGCGATACGAAAAGACACGCGCCTTTTCGTTATTTCCCATGCATCAAATGTTCTTGGCACGATACTACCGGCGGCAGAGTGCTTCCGCATCGCGCGGGAACACGGTGTGCTTACCATCCTTGATGCGGCACAAACAGCCGGTGCATTTCCCATCGCACTAAACGAATGTTGTGATGTCCTTGTCTTTGCCGGGCACAAGGCATTGGGCGGCCTTGCCGGAACCGGCGGCTTTGTGCTGGGCGAGCGTGCCGCTCTGGAAATGCGTCCATGGCTGCACGGCGGCACCGGCAGTGCATCAGACTCTCTTGAAATGCCGGATTTTTTGCCGGATAAGTTTGAAGCCGGCACACAAAATACGATTGGAGTTTTGAGCCTCGCTGCCTCCATTGAGGAAATCCTCCGAACCGGTGTTGAAACAATACGGGAGCGGGATCGTAAGTTAACTGAACGTTTCATCGCGGGACTGAATGGAAATAAACGGGTAAAGTCGTATGGAACGCTGACGGCTGAACACTCTACGGCGCTTGTTTCACTTTCTGTTGAGGGCTGTGATGCGGCGGAGGTCTCTCGGCGCTTGTTTGAGCGGTACGGTATTGTTACTCGCAGCGGACTCCATTGTTCACCGCTGGCACACAGAACCGCAGGAACCTTCCCCGCAGGAACCGTCCGCTTTAGCTTTGGCCGTGATACCACAGACACAGAAATTGATACTATGCTGGAAGCGCTCTCCACTCTGTAACAAAATTGCTGCGGCCTGTTTGTAATGAGTACGGATAATGAGACTTGACGTAATAAGAAACAACGGCTATAGTATGTAAAATGACAATCATTGAGATTAAAGATTGCAAGCGGAAAGATGTGCCTATTTATTACCGTAGGGTGTTTACAGGAATTGCCGTTGTTGAAGCTTTAGGCAAGGCGCAAGATGTGCCCATTGACTGGACGATCGAGACTTCGCCGCTTGGGACAAAAGAAACCACAATTACGCTTCTAGAAGAAGTTGATTATCCGCGCTTGCCGCTCATGCAGGAATTAAAGGCAAAAATTGAAGCGCTTGATGCACAGGGGCAGCTTCCCCTCTGAAAAATCAATTTTAATAAGTTCTTCCCCGGAAGAAACCTTTGCGGCAGGTGAAAAAATCGGGAAGATTTTAAAAAAGGGTGATATTGTAGCTCTTTTCGCTCCATTGGGCGGAGGAAAAACAGTATTGACTAAAGGCATTGCCTGGGCGCTTGGCGTTACAGATATGGTAACCAGTCCAACATACACAATCATCAATGAATACCAGGGCAAAAATACTTTGCTCTACCACATTGATGCTTACCGTTTGCACGGCGTGAACGATTTTGCTGAAACCGGCGGTGTAGACGTACTTTTTGGCGAAGGGATTTGTGTTGTGGAATGGAGCGAGCGGATTGGCGCACTTCTGCCGCCGGCAGCAATTAAGATAACTATCACGCTTCTTGACAATGACAAACGGGAGATACAGCGACTATGAGGATATCTGTTGATACACACACGCACTCTATAGCGTCAGGGCATGCTTATTCAACACTTGATGAGCTTGCCGCGGCTGCACGAAAACGGCGTTTAAAAGGCTTTGTACTTACTGAACACGGCCCTGCCCTGCAAGGCTTCCCTCACGAATATTACTTTGGCAATTTGCATATCTTACCCAAGATGATACATAAAGTCCGAGTGTTTCGCGGCGTTGAACTTAACATCATGGATCGGCGCGGCGGGGTTGATTTAAGCCAAAAACATCTTCGTAATCTTGATTTTGTTATGGCAGGCTTTCATGAAGCCTGTTATCCGCCGCAAAACAGCGAAGAAAACACTCAGGCGCTGATAGCCGTACTTGCTAATCCTTTTGTTGATGGGATTTCGCATCCGGGCAACCCTGCATATCCTGTAGATATTGAAGCGATTGTAAAGTCAGCCGTGCGGTATGGCAAAACACTCGAGATAAACAACAGCTCATTCAAAGTACGGCGCGGCTGTGAAGAAAATTGCCGCTCCATCGCGCATTATGCACGGCTTTACGGCGCGTTGCTCACCTGCGGCAGCGATGCTCATTATGCGGGGGATATTGGTAATTTTGAACGCGCCTGCAAAGTTATTATTGACGAAGGAATTCATCCTGAACAGGTTGTGAACAGTACTTTTAATCAGTTTCTTCAATTCTGTGCACGCCGGAAAGCGGAACGGCTTGCCGTTGCTTAAAAACGTTCACGGCGTTTACCGCACTGGAGGCGGAATAAAAATCGCAAGCATTTCGATGCGAGGCGTTTGCGGATAAAAATCAAAAAGCTCAAGCGCTGTTAGATGCAGCCCGGAGGCGGCAAACTGGCGGGCATCACGGGCAAGTGAAGACGGTTCGCACGACACATACGCAAGAAGCGCCGGCGGATGCTCACAGAGCCAGCGGCGCATCAATGGGGAAATGCCCTGCCGCCCTGGATCAAGACAGAGAAAATCAAATGCAGAACTTTTTGTACCATACAATTTGACCCACTGTGAATCAGTCAGCGGATAAAAATTAAAGCGTCCTTCCGGCTTGCCGCAAAGATTTTCGCGGGCAAGAGCAAGCGCCGCACGGTTTTTTTCAAGCAAGCTGATGTGGGAAAACCTGTGCCGTAAAAAAACAGAAAACGCCCCTGAACCGGCATAAAAATCACCGGCGTTTTGTCCGGAAACACCGGCGGCAAACTCAAGCAAGCGCCCTGCAAGCTGCTCGAACAACGCGCCATTGCTCTGAAAAAACAATCCGGCATCAACAGTTAATGCCGCAGCAATTTTGCCGCTATGAAAAACAAAGCGTCTGCGTGAAATACCACCTTCGCAAAGCAGCACTCCTTCTCGTCCGTAAATTTTAAATCTATCTTTATCGAGCGGCGGGGTAAACGCGCCTTTTTGTAGGGCGGTGCGCACAGTATCGTTCAACACAAGACAATCGGTAACAGGAATCACCGTATTGGAATCGCGCCCCATAAAACCAAATTCCTGCCCTGGCATGCTTGCTGTTCGCAGCAGCCGCCCACGTGGAACAGGTCTGGGAGGTGCCCTGTGGAGCTGCGCACGGTCACGATACCCATCGGGAGCGGAGGTAAAAACAGTAATTTCAGGAATATCGCGCAGTCCCCCCACATGAAAAAAGCTGTCGCGCACAATGGCCGTCTTCTGCCGAAGTTGCGCCGAATACTCAAGATGGCGCAAGGAGCACCCGCCGCATACACCGTAATACGGACAGACCGAATCAACCCGGTCTGGCGATACCGTACAAAGATCTACAAGAGTTCCCGAAAATTTTGAATGTGGGTCTTTTGCACAAATTATTGTTTCACCGGGGATCGTACCATGAACAAAAAGTTTTTCGGTACCGCACCGTACCACCCCGCAGCCATTTGATGCAATGCGTTCAACAACACCCCGCAGACATGGTTCCTGAGCGTTCTTTTTTTTAGCCATCTTTTTTATGAAGTACCAATACCATTTCTATTTCAGTAATCGTCATATTGAGTTTTGCGGAAATTTGTGCCGGCGTTAATCCAGAAGCAGAAAGCAAGATAATCTGTTCCTGTTTGGTATACTGTGTAGGCGGTACAGCAACCACTGGCTGTTCTGGTGCAGGCCCCCCGTCAAAAAGTTCATTTTTATCGGTGCCATCAGTTTTGTTTGTTGAAGTGGCGGAAGGCTTTTTTTTTCGTCCCAATTCGGCATAGGCAGCATCACGCCGGTCTCGCGCTTCAACCTCGCGCCCCAATGCACCGATTCGGCGGTCGGCATCAGTAAGAATTGTTTTTAATTGTTCAATGCGCTGTTCAATCAAAAACATATTGCTGTCGGTAACGCGGTCAATCTCGGTAATAATATGTTGTACTTCCTCTCGCACTTCTTGTGAAATACGTGCTGCGGACGTTTTTTTTATTACAAATGCACGTAAATAAAGAAACGAGAGGGCGCTTATTATCAACGCAAGCGACGCAAAGAAATAGGCCAAGATGCGGTATGATGCGCGTTCTCTTTGAAAATTGCAAGCGCCCCAATCTTGTTCCCTGAACTTCTTCTGCTGCATATCTTGATATCCATGCATTGCCTGTTTTCTTCGCAGGAATAAAAAATTTGACAGCAGACCAAACACATGGTAAAATTTTTAAAATCAATCATTTAGTAGGAGTAAAAAATGTTTCATTTCATGTTTGTTTTGCTGCTGGCCATTATTGTGCTTGTTCTGCTGATAGTCAGATTCAAAGTTCATCCTGTGCTGGCTCTGTTTGTAGCGGGACTCGGGG